>JAKAQV010000128.1 GCA_021819565.1 bacterium
GCAGGCCTGGGCGATGCGCCGGGAGTGGGGCTTGAGATAAGGTTTTAAGCGTCGCAAGTTGTGCATGGAGGCGTTTTCATTATAGCGAAAAATACCCCTGGCAAAAAACCAAAAGACCCGCTATCCTTTGAACGTGAACTTTAAGCGCGTGCCGCTGTGGGGCGTTGTCGCCTTTGTTTTTGGAAGCGCGGTTTTCGCTTTCTGGCTTAACAACGCCGCGCGCTGGCCGGATTACCGCAAGCTCGCCAAGGAAGGGCGCGCGGCCACCGGATGGGTGACCGCCAAGGGCCTCAATGGAAGCAGAAAAGTGAATTACTCTTTTGCCGCAAACGGACGAATTTACAGCGGAGAAGGCCGCGCCGGATTTGGAACTCCCCGGTTTAAAGATATATCCAAGGGAGACGAGGCGCTTATTTTTTATCTCCCCCAAAAGCCGGAGATTTCCGTCTTGGGAGATCCCCAGGCGCATTTAAGGCAACAAGATCGTCTATTGGCTTTCCTTTTTACCTTGATCGCCATTCTCGCTTTTTTCGCTCTCCGCCGTGAATTGCGCCGCGGCGAAGGTCGTGACGAACGCTTTAAAGAGCGGCAGTTTTAAAATTGGCTGCGGGACTAGGATTCGAACCTAGAAAAGCAGATTCAGAGTCTGCCGTGATACCGTTTCACCATCCCGCAATAAATCGGCTTAGGGGAGACTTTTTTATTTTACCAAATCCGGCGCGCGCTATTGATGGCCAAGTTTTTTGAATTTTTTTTCTTGATGAAGGGCGCTAGCCCCGACTACTGATCTTCTGAGCGCTTAGATTCCGCGAATCGGGAAGAATCGCGAAAGACCAGCGGCAGCTTTGACACACCTCATTGAGCGGCCAACGCGCCAGCGCGGTCTTGAGCTGAAATGGTTTTCCGCATTCCGGACACGCCACCGAACTGTCAACAAGCTCCCGGTCAACCACGCCCGCACGGACGGACATAAAAACTCCGAAAATCAGGAAAAAAGGGACCAATATAAAATGAAGAAGCGGAAAAAGAACGCAAAACAGCCCAATTCCCCAATAGAGCCCCAGCTGGCGCAAGGCGTTTTTGATTCTATCAGAGGGCCCCAAGGTCTGGATGCGGGCAAAGCCCGAGGCGGTTTTTTGGCTGCTTTGGGCCACAATTCCAATTTGAGATATCTCGCGGCTCACAAGCTAATTATACCAAAAACAAAATTTCGCGGGGGGCAAACGCGAATTCCTTTATCTGAAAAATAATATTGAAAAAAGAGGCAATATCGGGTATAATATGTAATATAAATACTATATTTTATACCCGATGAAACCTTTTTATCGAAAAATATAAAATAAAAAGGCGTTATCAGGTATAATTACAACAAAATGAAAAAGAACATCATCTCCGATTTCGTGAAAGAACGCCGTCGCGCCGCCCGGCTCACTCAGGTCGAACTCGCGGCCAAGGCGGGGGTCGGACTGCGCTTTATCCGCGATCTTGAGCAAGGGAAAAACTCCCTACGCGCCGACACGGTGAACAAGGTACTCTTCCTTTTTGGCAAACGCCTGGGACCGGTGGATATGGACCGAGACTAATGAGCGCCCATCGCGCCGAAATTTTCTACGGAGACAAACGAGCGGGAGAGCTCCGCAAGAAGGGCGAGGGCTACGAGTTCGAGTATGACGCGGATTATCTATCAAGCTCCCAAGCCCGGCCGATCAGCCTCTCCATGCCTTTGCGAGCGGAAAAATACGAGTCGAAAACTCTCTTCCCCTTTTTTGACGGCCTGCTGCCGGAAGGTTGGCTTCTGGATTTGATTTGCGCTTCGGCCAAAATAGACAAGAACGATAAATTTCGCCTGCTCCTGCATACCGGAGAAGACCCCATCGGGGCCGTCAGCGTCAAGGCGATCGAGGATTAATATGACGAGCCGATGTCTCTGCTGTCAGAAGCCGCTAAAGGCCCCCGGCCGCTATCACCCGCGCTGTTTAATACGGCTTTTTGGCCGTCCGCGGGCGCCAATGATCCCGTTCAAGGCCTCGGATCTGCCGGCGATAGTGACAAAAGACAAGAACCGCATGTCGATTTCCGGCGTTCAACCGAAGGCTTCTGTTTACGTCAACCAAGAGACTTGGACGCTGGAAGCGGCGGCGACAGGCGGAACTCATATCTTAAAACCGGAGCCTGAACAATTCCCTCAGCTTCCGCAAAATGAAAACCTCTGCATGAACATGGCTGCGGAGTGGGGCCTTGGCGCGCCGCCTCATGGGCTTTTTGAAATGTCCGACGGGGAACTCTGTTACATCGTCAAGCGCTTTGACAGGGCCGAGGACGGGCGGCGGATCGCGAAAGAAACGATGTTCCAGATTCTCGAATCAACCGACAAGTATGCAGGGTCGCTCGAAAAAATTGGGAAGGCGATACGCGCTCATGCCGCCAATATCGGTTTGGACATGATCGATTTTTTCGAGCGGGTTTTGTTTTGCTTTTTGACCGGCAACGGGGACATGCATCAGAAGAATTGGGCTTTATTGGGCGCGCCACCGGAAGTCGCGCTGGCGCCCTGCTACGATCTTGTTTGCTCGCAGATTTACATCAAAAACGAAGATGAGACGGCCCTGACGCTCAACGGAAAGCGCAACGATATTAACCGGAGGGATTTTGAGGCTTTCGCCGCTCAACTAGAAATCGCTCCGAAAGCGTCCCAAAGCGTCCTTGACAAGCCGCGAAAGCAAGAATGGGCGCTGCGCGAGATGATCGCCCATTCAGAACTTAGATCCGATTTGAGTCAAGAAATGCTCGACATCTTTTCCTCGCGCTATAGGCGGCTCTATGGATGATGATCAAAAACAAAAAAATCCCTTGACCTTCGCCGGAAAGAATTGCTAGTTTAAATCTCCCCGGAAAAACCGGGGCCGTCTATTTTACAATCGAGGTGGAAAATGAAAAAGAAATTCGTCTACGCTTCAAGCCTTTGCGCCGCACTGGCCCTGATCGCCTTTACGGCCTGCAAGAAAAGTAGCAGTTCGTCATCCAGCGGGTCCGTCACGGGAGCCATGGCGACCTTCGCAGATTACGCTTTTACTAACTCCGGGGTTAAGTCCTCAGCCTTGGCGATTCGCCCAAGAGGTAGCAGTTGTCAGAGTCCAGTCTCAGGAAGTTTAACCTATACCCAGACCACTACAGGTACTGCTAACTGCCCTAGCGGCGATACTCTTTATACACTAACTGGAAGTGAAACTATAGCTATAAGTAGTTGTGTCGCAAATGGTTACACGTTTAGCGGACAGTTCAGCTTCGGTCCAGGCTCTAATGCCTATAATGTTTGTATTTCTACTTCTAATAGCCTTGTCAGCATGGGGGGGGGAATCACATTGCAAACGACTTCTCCATTGTCTATAACAGGGAACGGCTTCCAGGGTCAGACATGTTCGGTGGATTTAGCCCTAGCCATGAGCGAATCTAATGGCACCTATAGCGGTTCGGTCACTGGAACTGCTTGCAGCCAAACAATTAATTCGAGCTTCTAAGTCTCTCCAAAACAGCCCCGGGCCGAAAGCCTGGGGCTGTTTATTTTTAAACGTTTAAATCGCCGTCAAATAAGTTAGAATATCGCCCGTGTTCGCTGATTTAAAACATCAAAATCAAAGGAGAAAAATGACAAATAAAAGGACCGGACGCCTCTCGTTTTTTCTTTTACTTTCCGTTCTTGCCCTGACTTTCCGTTCCGCTTTCGCGGAACAATGGAACGTTTTTGACCCGCGCGCGATGGCCATGGGAGGAACCGGGGTCGCCAGCGCCAACGGCGCTATCGGCGATTACTGGAACCCGGCGTCCTTAGGGGAATCCGACAGCCCTTCCGGCTTTCAATTGCCGGTCGGCGCACACGCCAATATAGCCGGAAATGTGCTTCAAGGGGCTAACGACCTTCAAAATATTTCCTGTTCTGGGTTTGGCTGCGCGCTTTACACCAATGAAATCAATACCGATTTAAACGACATCACCGGTTCCGGAAATGGAGCCTTGGCCAATGCCGGAGCGGGAATGGATTTCAAATTCGGCCATATCGCTTTTTTCGTCAATGAACTCGCCTACGGCGGCGCGCAAGGCCAACTCAACGGCGCGACTGACACTTCCATCGCCGACTACATGCAAAATAATAATAACGCCACTGCCAGCCCGAGTTTAAAGGTGCAGGCCTTGTCGGCCACCGAAGCGGGTTTCGGATACGGACATGAAATTCCCTGGGTGCCGGGGCTTTCCCTGGGCGGAAACCTCAAGGCCATCATGGGATATACCGGTTACGACAACAATTGCCTTTTCACCAACGGAAATATCACCAATCTCTCCACCTGTTCTAACGCCAATAGCGGCGGGAAATTGCAGCTTAAAAACGCGCTTCAAGAGAGCGTTGCCCCGGGAGTCGACCTAGGCGCCTTGTGGGACGTGGACAAAGCCTTTAAATGGATGCCGTTTCACCCTAAAATCGGAATCACGGGGCGAGACATTAACGACCCCAGCTTTTCAGAATCCCAGGCCGCGATGACCGACGGAGCGGGCGGGCAAATGGCCTTGGGCGGAAACGTGAGAGCCGGAGTTTCTTTAAGCCCCTTTCATTGGTGGAATATTTCCGCCGATGTCGATTTAACGCGAAACGTGACCTTGGTTGACGGGCTTTTATATCAGATGGCCGGAGTCGGCACCGAAATTAATATTTTTAACCGGCCTTGGATGAATTTAGCCTTGCGCGCGGGCCTTGAAGACAATATCGCCTCTCCCACCTCGGCTTTGATCGCGACCGGCGGCTTTGGGCTCAACATCTTCCACTTAATGGTGGATTTGGGCGTTCAAATTACGCCTCAGATGCAGTATCTTCAGACCACCCAGGGCGGAAGCTCATCGTCTCAACAAATTCCGTCCGATATCGCCGGATCTCTTCAGATCGGGTTAATGTTTTAGAAGTTAAAAATAAGGAGGAAGTAAATCGATGAAAAATGCGCGCAAAGCCTTCGCTTGGGTCATGGGAGCGGCTCTTTTTGTTCCCGCCCTGGCGTTAGCTCAAAACAACATGAACGGCATGAACATGCCTCAAAACGGCCAGCAACAGGCCCAACCGGCCGCGACCCCGACCCACAAGAAACCGGCCCATGCCAAGCACAAAGTCAAGCACCACTGGAAAAAAGGGCACTCCAAAATGGCGAAACATTCCAAGGCTCACAAGCATTGGAAAAAACACAGCCATCTGGCGCATCACAAAGCTAAAAAAGGAAAGCATCACAAGCATCCTAAGAAAGCCGCCCCCCAGAGCGCGACCCCAACTCAAAACCCTCAACAACAGCAATAAAAATACGCATTCATTAAAAAAGGCCTCGCGTCTAGGGCGCGGGGCCTTTTCATTGTTTGAATAAACCAGCGAACTTTTTTGTAAACTAAACGTATTAGTAAAGTGGCCGCCCAAAGCGGCCTGGACTAGTCCAAACCAAGGAGGAGTACTCGATGAAGAATGCGCGCAAAACCTGCGCTTTTGTGATGGGAGCGGCTCTTTTTGTTCCCGCCTTAGCGTTGGCTCAAAACAACATGAACGGCATGAACATGCC
>JAKAQV010000006.1 GCA_021819565.1 bacterium
TCCGATCTCGTGCGCTCAACATTGGTCCGGCTGTCCCAATAAAGATCATTTGAAGATTTCCAAACCTCCCCCAAGGCGCAAAGGGGCATTCCAAAAAATCGAATAATTTTCTTCCGGTTTTCTGCGATGGAAACCAGTCGCGGCGCCAAGGAGCTTAATTCTTTAATAGAAACAACCTGATCAAGATAAAAAGTAAGAGCGTTCCCATCGGGAGCAAGATTTGAGATCAGAAGATGCCTCACGGCTGATCTGGATGACAAGAGATCGATTGTCTCTTCCAAGAATTCAAAGTTTTCCTTGGTTACAACGGTATTGGTTAAGACAAATGGCTTGGAATTTGAGCGCTCAATAAGATCAAGAGCCGTCATTAACCTGTTAAAACTTCCTTTTGATTTTCCCAAGCCGTCATGAACTTTTGGGTTGGGCCCGTGGATTGAAAATACGATCTCATCTAAAAGCGGCAAGGCTTTTGCGGAAAAATCAAACTCAGAGAGCCGAACGCCGTTGGTAATTAGAAGTGTTTTATATTCGAGGCGCTTAGCGGCCGACAAAAGCTTTAAGAAATCCGGATGAATGGTAGGTTCGCCACCCACAAACGTTATATGCTCACAACCCTCCAGACGTTTTCGCGTTATAGTCTGAACCATCTCTTTATAAGATAATGGATGATTTTGATACTGTCGCATGCGGACGCTCTCGGAACAAAAAATGCAATCTTGATTGCAGGTATAGGACATATGGAATTCTAATCGCTTAACATGAGTTCCAGGGCCCTTGCCTCCAGGGAACGAGTGTTCTAAGAAAGGCATTCCCGCACCCTTGATTCAACCGTATTGGATAGTTTGTATTGGAAAATGTCTTGTACAAAATAATTTAAAAGCTCATCGACGGCTTCAGTTGAAGCCCAGCGTTTAGGTCCCGCCCAACGCCTTAGAACCTCACGTAAAATTCTGCCGTCACGACGCGGTTCGCTCAATGATGGCCAGGATTCAACTGAACCAATTTTTAAAAAATTCCGATACGGCTCAATCCCCTGCGTTTCGATCAGACTTGAGGAGTAAACGCTGCCATCTGTATCTACAGTCAGAGCCGCATTATAAAGTGGAATCGGGCTCAAAATTTCTGAATTCCTGATTCGACATGGAACCCCTTGGTCCCAGAGTCCAAAAAAAAGTTTCCGAAGAGAGTGTAGTACGCGTTCTAATCCTTTAAGTTCCTCGCTTGTCCATAAGGAAAAATAAGCTGGCAAGAAATTAAATTGGCGATAACCATCTCTTAAAAGAATCCTCATCCGGGAAATAACCTCTTCAGCTGATTGATTCTGTGTTAACACCATTGTAAACCACGAGTTTGGCAGTTCTGCTCCGTTTTTAGAACGGAAACTTAAAGTCACTTCCACCTCAGGACGCCTTTTCAAGTAGGTAATCTTTTCGCTATCAAGAAACATTCCATTCGTCGATATCTGAAATGAAATGTTTTTATTGATGCGATGATAATGTTCAACAAGGGCATATATGACCGGCCAGTTTAACAATGGCTCTCCTCCGAAAAATTTAATTCTTGGGAAAGTAGAAGAAGGAAGATGTTCAATATATTGGTCAACAGCTCGACGAGCGACATCCAGCAACATATTACCGCCAGTAAACTCGACCGGACAAAAAGAGCAACGAATATTGCATTGTCGCGAAACTAGCAAACAAAGACGCGTGTCGTATAAATTCATGGCTCTACAAGACATTCAATAGAAATAGCCATATTATTTCATCCGTGCCCTTATATTAAACCGCCCAAAATTCCTCTGCCCCATATAATTCTACATAGCTTCGCCAGACCCCCAAGCAGTGCGAATCGAAGCGGCAACTGCGGCAGGCGGGAATCTTCATTCGATGATCGTATCTCGTACGTGCCTTGAGCGCAAAACGATGCACATCCCCCTCGGAATCGGGGTTAATAAACCCAACTTCAGTTGGGTTATCGTTTCCTTCTTCTGAAAAGTATTTAAAAAGAAGCTCTTTGTGATCGCGAAAAAAACCAGGCACTACGCAAAAAGGAACAGCTCCAAAACTAATATTAATTTTCCAGTTGCGTTCATTAATAAGAATTGTATTCAAAATATAAGGCATCACGTCCCGAAACCGAGGGACGACAGATGTGTCTTTAAGGACGCGCGATTGCGGCCAAATAAAATTAAAACGAACATCATCAATGCCACGTTCAATGAAGAATTGAATAAAATTTTCCATTTGAAAAGCATTAAGACGGTTTAGGACAGGGTTTAGAGAGATATTGTCAGCAAATCGTCCCGATTTTTTTGCTGCAATCAGGTTATCGATTGCTTGAAGTTTCATCGCCAAAACTTGAGGAATCCCTACCAGCTTTTCTTCAATTTCTGCGATATGGCTATGCACTGACACCGTGACCCTGGTTAACCCCGCAGTCAAGACTTCATCAAGAAAGTCATCTTGGCTGAGTCTCATTGCGTTCGTACATAACGCAATTCGCTGATATCCGATCTCTCTTGCATAAGAAATGCTTTCAATAATATGCGGATAGGCGGTAGGTTCTCCCCCCAAGAATCCCACAGAACGCGCGCCCTGCTGGTAATGATATTCTAGTTCGTTTTTTACGCGACCTAAAGAAGCCCACGGATTGTGCTCGTCGCGCTCCTCTCCACTCATGCAAAAAATACATTTATTATTGCACAAGCGGCCGGGATTAATTTCGACGTTTTTCAGACGTTCTTCTCTCGTAACCACAGAATCAACCATTGAATATTAATTCATGAATTGGACATATCCGACAGCTCACGCAATGATTTGACCGTAAATGGCTTAAGGTTTTCATTGCCAAAAATTTTCGTGTAGGGGAAATAAATACCACCACAGCGCCCTTTCAATACGCAAGAATCGCAAACTTTTGGAAAAAATTTTTCCCGATAGGAATAAGGAGCGCGCTCAAACAGCCAATCAACCGATCCATTATCTTGGGTAGTCTTGGCGATGGTCGTACGCGGGCTAAAAAAGAGGTCATTGGAATAGCGCCAATAGGGACCGAGCAGACATACCGGAATTCCATAGAACCTAAGAGAAACACGCCTGATACGAGCTATTTTGGCCAAGGTCGGAATCTGGGAGGTAATCGCCTTGTGTGGCACGGCAAGATCTCTATAATTGGGCTTTGCGCCTCCATGCGGTGTCACGTTTGACACCAGGAACTGGCACAACTTTTTATTACGACTAAATAGCTCCAGAGTTCGAGGAAGATACTTTACATTATGTTGTGTGACAACATGATTGACCTGGACCCAATGGCGGGCAGGATGCGCTTCAACATTCTTAAACGCCCCCATAAGCTTTTCAAAACTCCCCTCCGTGCGCGTTAATTTATCGTGAACTTCCTTGTTGGGGCCATGGATTGAAAGGCAAAGTTCATCAATATAGGGTAAGAGTTTTGCAGCGAACTCCGGTTGAGACAACCCCCAACCATTTGATATCACAAAAACTCTATACCCCAGATTTTTCGCGAAGGCTGCAATTTCCCAAAACTTGGGATAAAACGTTGGTTCACCGCCAGTAAGGGTTACATGCTCAAACCCTTCTTTCCTTTTCTTCTCAAGCATCGATAGAACATCTTCTCTAGGAACGATAATTCCTTTGAGCCGCTTCATACTAGTTTCTTCACTGCAAAAAATACATTGATCTACACAGCGGTAAATGATGTGAAACTCTAGACGAGATCCAGATTCGACAACGGCATTGCGGGTCCATTGAGGTGAAACGAAAATATCTTGACTCATTGTAGTCGTGGAATCAACTCTCCATCTCCATATTTCTTCACGTATCGCTCCCAAGGCCCTCCACAAACTGTTTGGTCTAAACATCCTTCGCACTTTTGGGTCAAAATCCTTGGTGGATCGGAAAAATGGCTATCTTGACTTCTTATGGAAGGTTTCCCATCTTTCCCACGCACACGAAACACGCTTACAGCAGGATGCTGACGAATAACAGCAGAACTTCGTAATTTGCCCAAAATACAAAGCGGGAACCCATAAAAACGCATTGGAACAGGCACGGCCGCGCCCACAATAGAGGGGACCCGTTCCATAATCACCGCACTTTTAACGGATAATTCATCGTATTTAAGCAATCCCTGTCCAATGGGAACAAGGTTCGATAACCAAATTTCATGAATTCTCTTATGTCCGCGCACTAACCCTGCGGCAGTAACCAAAGAATCAAGGTTTAAGGTCGTCGCGACCATATTGACCGAAACCTTAATCCGTTTATTATCTTCTATCATGTGTAACGCCTTTATTATTCTTTCAAAACTTCCGGGCGAGCGGGTGACTTTGTCGTGAATTTCGGCAGTTCCTCCATGAAAAGAAAAGCATAACTCATCTATAAACGGGCTTATCGATGCCATCTGGGAGTATTGAAAAAAACCTGCTCCATTACTGATCACGCGCGTTTGATAACCCAGTCTCTTCGCAATAGCCAAAATAATATTAAAACGTGGATAAAGGGTCGGCTCCCCGCCAGTAAATGTTACATGACTAAACCCCTCTTGCTTTTTTCGGAAAAGCACAGCCTGCATTTCTCGCAATTTGAGCGGCCACGCGGAAAATGCCCTCATTATTTGGGCATGACTACAAAAGACACAATCAACATCACAAGTATAAGAAAGCGTGATCTCTAGACACCGAGTTTCTTGGTGATTGTCCGGATTGCGCCCTAGAAGCGGCATATTATTTCCTAAAAAGCGCTCCCCTTGAATGTGCAAAGGCTCCTTTACCCCAGATGCGTGTATCATAATACACACGGCAAGGCTCTCGATTATCCTCTGATCTAATTGCTTCTCGCCAGCGAACATCTCCCGCAGCCCAAGCAGACACAAACCGACGGAATAATTCTTCCTTCCCCTTCAATATCGCGGAGACAATCTGCGGGCTATAGAGGCGCTTTACTTGAATCATTCGATCAATAGAATTAAGAATCGTCCACGATATTTTTTCATTCTCGATCTTAATTAGCCCCTCATTTTTTAATTCATCTAAAATCCGAGAGATATTGCTCACACTTGAGAGATCGATGCCAAACAGAGATTTAAAAGTTTTGAGCGAAACATATGAATCTTGCATCAAGCGTTTTATAAGAAACCCTCGCATCTCTTCTTCAATTCCTGATTCCATGGCCCGAACCTCAGGGATTCCAGAAGAAGAGCCCATTTCAGAGAATGGGGGGTGGAAATACCATGCCGATCCAAAAGCATGAGAATAGGCTCCCGGTCCGACCCCGATCACAGAAGCTCTAGCCAACCGCAAAGCCCCGTCTTGTTTCTCATCCCAAGGGAAAGGCTGAAGAGAGTTCTCATTATAATGACTTTCCCGATATCCGGAACGCTCTAAAATACGGCTGGCAAATTCAAAAAGGAGTTTTTGTTGATGGCGTTGCCTTTCATCCATCGTTCCTCCACGCTGCACAAAAAGGACCTGGGGACTAAGGGCAAAAGTAAACAAATGGATATTGTCGGGGCGAAACATTAAAATTTCACGCATATCATCGGCAACAATTTGAGCGGTTTGATTTTCCAATCCTACCATCACGTCAACGTCTTTAATGACACCTTTTAAAGCCTTCAGCATTTCGAAGACTTCCCTAATTTTTTCTTTTGTTTGGCCGCGGCGATCAAGGACCTGAATTAGGCCAGAATCCATAGTCTGGATCCCAACGGTAATCCTATTAAGCCCGTGTCGAAGCAGAATTTTTAATTTTGAAGATGTGAGAGTTGCAGGGGAACTTTCTGAATAAATCTGCGCTCCATTAACAAAGCGGAAACGATGATAAATATGTTTTAGAAGTGTGTCCAACATCCCATCCGTCATGAATGTTGGAGTGCCTCCAGCCATCCACAAACTCGAAAGAGGAATATCCTCAAAAATATCGGCCAACGCATCTATTTCGCTCATTATAGATTGAAGCATCATGGCCATTGCGTCTTGATTTTTTGGAACCGCCATACTGCAGAAACAAAATGTGCACTGACTGGGGCAAAAGGGCCAATGAATAAAAAGACCAACCTGCGGGGGGGCTTTCCCGGCCTTAATCATGGATACTGTTTTTTCCCACATTCCACGAACACGGGAGAAAGGGATACTGGAAAAATACGTGGGACTATAACGAGATGGGCCATCCATTGGGAAGTATCGATGTTCCCAGACTTGAGTAGATATAAATTCCGGCCAAGGAACACGAGTAAATTTCATTGTTTCCATAAGGCCTTTGGATTCCAGTATGCAATCGAATCCTGTTCGCTATGTCTTTCTGTTGCCATCTCACGCCAGAAAGCCTCATCTTGTTCAAAACGATTGACAAATGCAAGCAGTGATTCTTTTTTCTCCGTCAGAATGGAGCGAACTATATTAGGGTTATGAAACTGCTTAAGCCATAGCGCACGCTCAATGGTATCCTCCCCATTCCAACGTATGAGTTGAGAATCCATGCGGATTAATCCCAAGTCAAAAAGTCGCATCAACGGCACCTTCAATTCTTTGACATCAAGCACGTCTTTTCCAAATAGCGCTTTAAATGAATTTCTTGAAATTTTTGAAGTTTGTAGCAGCGCTCCAATTATATATCCTCGCATTTCGTCTATAATTGTGGAGTCCAAATAGAAATATTCCGAAATATCATATTCCTGGATATCTTCAACCTGGATGGGCGGACGGCAATACCATGCGGAACCGAATATGTGAGATAGCGAACCATTGCCTACCCCCAAAACCGAAGCTCTTCTCTTTTTCTTCGCGCGGATCTGATTTCTCTCCCATGGATGAAGGAATAAATAGTCTTGATCATCGACCTGGTGTTTATACCCGAAACGACAGATAAATTGATCTAAGAATTCCAATATTTTTCTTCCTTTTTCTCGCGCCATTGATTCTGGAGTTAGCCGCTTCCCTTCTGTTCCCAAATAAGAACCACCCTCCAAATAAAGATAGATTGCATGGGGGGAAAAGCTCAATGCCCGCTCAACAGCTTCGGTAATAGACTCTAAAGTCTGTCCCTCGCGCCCTACCACAATATCAATGTCCAATGTTACATCTGGAGCATTAGACAACGCCGCTAATATTTCTGATTTTCTTTCGGAAAAAGTCATCGGAACTATAGATTGGTTCTGAACATCAAGAACTACTCTTGAAACACCAGCGCTAACGAGAACATCCAGCTTAGAACGCGTCAGGGTTTCCACGGATCCCTTAATAGAAATTGCCGCACCTTCTGAGAATTTAAAAGTTGTTCGAAGATACGTTATAAATTCACGCAAGGGAAGCGGATCGAGATCGGATATCGCTCCGCCACTTGTAATTCCATCGCCAATAGAAAGTGAAGAGAAGGAAAGACCGTCAAATATTTGCGAAAATTGCTCCAACTCTCTCCGTATAAGTTCCAGAGCGGGACTTTGAAAATTCCACTTAGAGTTTTTACTACCCGAGAAAGATGGCCAAACAATTTCAAGGCCCATTTCTGGTGGGACCGCCCCTGCCTCCATTAAAGAAAAAGCTTCTTTCCATTTTTTCTGAATTGTTTTTAGAGTTCCCCTTTTGAAACAGCTGGGAACATTGGACAACGGCTCATCTCTGATGAAATTAAAACAATCGCGGCAACAAGCGGTTAGGAACTCCGCCCAAGGCAAGACGGTTTTCTTCTTCTGAGAACTTTTACTCGCCAGAGTCTTGAACATTCCCCTCTCCCTGCGAACTGGGCGGCGGAACGTGCTTTAAATATTTTTGCATCATCTCCTGATCGTGTTTCTTCATCAGAGATTTGTTGTAGTATTTTTCTTTTTTCTCTGGGGGCAAGTAATTTATAAGCAAATCTCCGTTCTTGTAAGGGGGCAATCGATTGTATTTGCGGAAACGTTTTTCCTCCGCCATCATCTTCCGAAATTGGGACCCCGCTGTTTCTTGACAATACTCCAAAGCAAACTGTCCACTCATTTCCTCGCAAATTTTTGAGGAATGAGTAAACGCCGCACGACAAATAGGAGAAGAGCCGCACGCTTCCACATTGTTTCTTGAAGAAAGAACTTTAAAAATTGCCGTATCCGCTTCGCATATACCATCTGTATTACCAGACGAACAAGCCTGCGGCCCAAGAAGAAATGCCGCATTTTTTTGGCATTGTGGAAGACCTAACGGTTTCATGTTATGACAAAACCTCTCCGGTGTCCAATGGTTCAGGACCGCTTGACGAAGAACTAAACATGCCTTAGGCATATTCTCTGAAGGCATACTCATATGATCTTGCTTCATGGCCTTAACGCAGAAGGGCATAAATTCTTCAGTGGAACCAGCCATCTTAACGAAGAATTCTGCAGCGTTGTAGTCTCTGTGGCAATCTTCAATGAGACTGGATTGGCAACCCTTAGCCAACTCTCCGCATCGGTTTGGGTTTTGTGTAGCTAACGCCAAGCATAACTGATAACCTCTCCGACCAGCACAGCGTCCATGAGGATTTGCGCGTCCAGAAGCATGGCTCGAAGCCATAATTTGTTCCAGAGAAACGTGGTTTTGGCAATAAGACAAGAGGAACCTTTTAATCCCCGCTTTCGTTCTGGGAAGATTTTGGAAATAGGGAGGGTAAATGCCTGAACCCTGGGACGCCCCTTGAGAAATCCGGGAACTCCCAGGTTGCGCAAAAACTCCTGTAGCAACCAAACTAATCAATACAAAAAAAGCAGTCTTTTTCATAAAACTACCAAGCTCCATGAGACCCATGAGACCCGTGCGACCCGTGAGACCCGTGCGACCCGTGAGACCCGTGAGATCCGTGCGACCCGTGCGACCCGTGCGAATTATGGCTTGAGTGCCCCGAGGATCCTCCCGTATTATAAAGAAAGTTATTGTGAAGCGTTTGCGCCAGTGCCTTGTCTGTGGGCAAAAACGCCGATCCAAGAATACCTAAAGCAATGGCGGCTTTGAGGACGTCTGAATCCACGACTTTAGCCTCTTCACTTGTCAAAAATCTCTTTAAGTCTTTCTTAATTTGAGGCAACATGGATTTTTTCGTTTCTTTTTTGTTGTCGCTCATTTTCCTTGACCCATTAGATTAATTTCTTTGAAAAATATCGGCGCGAATCGGGCGCTCAGGAGAGGTAACCCATCCTTCAAAAACGGCTTTTACCTGCGGATCTCTCAGGCGCAAAAACAAATAATCTAGGATGCCCATATGAACATGACATCTTTGATTCGAGTGCATGCGGCTAATAATATCCCCTTCAGTCACATAGTTGTAAATAGGACAAACTCCATCATAAGGTTTATAAGCACACGAAGAACACTGGGGCTGCCCTTCAAGATGTGATGCTACGATGAGAGAACGGACCGCTGGGTGGCGCATATTATCCGATAAGGTTCCTGTCTTAACATCCCCAACCTTGAAAGACTCATCTTTCATCCGGCTTAACATTCTCCCCTCGTCACAAGTATAGATTGATCCATCAAAGTTGTACGCGAGTTGACCAATACCTGCACCACAAGGGTTGCGCACATCCATATTATTAGGATCTTCGTTTAAAAGAATCTTGGTTAAAAACTGCTTTGACATGTTTTCAAAAAAATGTTTATTTCTATCTTTTAAATTTATATCGATAATATAGTCCATAGCAGTTCTATAGAAATCGAGGTATTCATTGGAGGTGTATCCAATTTTCTCCCAAGTCTTAAGGGCAAATCCGAGCGGACTCAAGTAACGAAGATAAATGCCGCGTGCCCCAAGAGAAATATATTCATCGATAATTTCTTTCGGAGAGGATAGTGAGCGTTTGGTGATTGTAGTCAAAGCATCAATACGGTAACGCTTATTTATAGTCTTCTCCATGATAACGCGCCACCATTTAACCGCGTCACCATGACTGGTCCCCCCTAACCATTTGCGATTTTCCTCATGAACGGAAGCTGGGCCGTCCAAAGATGTGCAAAAAGTGACGTCATGCTCTAGAAGAAACTGGAGTTTTTCTTCATCCATCAAGCTAAGATTAGAAACCATGCCGATGATGAGGTTTTTCTGGGCTGTTTTATTGATTTCAGTAGCTCGAGTAACTATGTAACGAATAATCGGCCAGTTGACTAATGGCTCGCCCCCCTGGAACTCAATGGTGATATCATTGTTAGGGCTCTCAAATATACGCTGAAGGACCTTTTCAGCCGTTGCTTCGGTCATATCGGTGGAAGTTTCATTCATTCCCACAGAGCTAACCTGGCAATAGACGCATTTCTGATTACACCTTAGTGTTACCACGATGATGTGGAGCCCCGTGCCAGAATTCAAAAAGGCATTCTTTTTTGACCAATCTCGGGAAAGACTCTCAACATCAACCCATTCGCGCAAAAAACCATTTTGCTTTAAAACCATTCCAAGAGCGCTTTCCGGGAGGACCTCCCCGCGGGTAAAACTCTTGAAATCCTCTTCCGATAAATCTAAATAACGTCCCTGATCGTTGGTGATCAAATATCGCCCATTAAGTACGCGATAGTAAAACGCCCCAACCTTTTTCTCATCAACCTTTCTAATATCTTCAAGCGTGATCATGACATTTGTCCAAGAACATAATTCGAAAATTCTTCTTTAAAATTTTCACTGATTTCCATGCCTGGTTCAGTAATGGCCTCTACTCCAATAACACCATCTTTCTCGATAATTTCAAAGCGTGCCCATTCCGCAAAATCCACCGCTGCGGCTTCTACGGCCTTTCTTGAATAAAGATTGGTTGGGAATTTTATTTTCATGAGTTCTTGGGGACGGAGGAATTGACGGAGGGATGGTTTTCCTCCCAAGGTGTGCCGATTTTAAGAGGATCATTTGCGGAATCCACTTTTTCGACTTCAGCTAAAAGCTTTTCTATCTCTCTCTCTAATTCCGCGTCTAGAACTGGGGAACCGACCACCCCCTGAGCATTCCCAGATTGTTCGGCTGGAGCACCTTCTGCAGAGCTCAGCGCTTTTGTGATTACATATTCTCTTAATTTTTGGGTTTCGTTTAGAATTTTATAGCGCAGCGACTGATGCAAAAGCTCATTTTGAATCTCTCCAATGATATCCTTATGATGCGAAGTTTCCGACTTGGGACGAATAAAAATTTTTACAATCCCTTGAGAATCACCTTCCAAACGAATATAAAAACTCTCTAGGAAGTGGTAACACGCCTTATAAATGGCGTCAAGACCATAGAGTCGGATATCGACATCAACAGCCAATTCATTGTGATTCATGTTAGCGTTACCTCTTCATTATTAGCCTCGTCCATGTATGGTAGAAAAGAAAACTACTGAAGTCAATATTAAAAATTATTGGGTGAATTCAAGGAGCTAATGCAACAGGAGGATCGAAGATGTCGTTTGGTGGTTCTAATAAATAAAAACATGAGGGGAAACTATTTTGGACAACACCACCAGCGATTATTGCCATTCCCGCCAAAAAGACCTTCTCCGGCAACACAAACCTCTGTTAACCCCGGCGACGAATGAGGAAAAGCAGCCTGAATTTGAAGCGTGCCCCATCCAGCACTACAGTCTATATTAAAATTGAGCCATTGGCCATCTGCAGGATCCAGCGCATACAAGGCATAGCGATCGTGAGCCCAACCAGGACCACTATAACCATTGGGGGTCTCAACATAAATTCCCGGTGTCCAAGTGGCATACCAGCCGCCTGGACACATTGCATTATCTTGTCCCGGTCCCATCGGCGAGCAAGCGTTATTGGCATTAACATGGATATAACTCTGATCCGAAGGGTTTGTCGTAAAAGGGCCAACGGACAAAGCTTTCTGGGTGGTAACACTTCCGTTCCATTCACTGAGCCCTGATTGCCAACCTCCCGACCCATAATCCGACATCTGCCAACCACCGTTACTTTGAGGGTTCAAAGCAAAACGTGGGGCTCCGGAAGTATTCCCGATAACCAAAGCCGTAGAGTTATCTTGAGCAGCGATTCCAAGTAAATTTCCGTTCCCTGAGCCCGCAACACCACCAAAAGTTGGATCTATAGGCTGCGGGGGATACCCCCCATTATTAGCATTTCCAATCCCCACGTTACCTCCGGTGACATCAAGCTTTACATTAGGGGGAACTCCTAGGTTACTTCCCATCTCGACAAAACTGGGAGTCCCGCCTGACTGCGGATCCCTCGCCAACCAGGTGTTCCCAATCGTGACCATGTTATTATAAGCCCCGGCGGGAGCGGGGTAATAGGTAGAAAGAGTCACCGACTCGGTCGCGGGATTTTCAGCCAAAGCCAAAACCAAAAGACCAGCCAAGCCCCATTTCCAGACCCTAGGACTTAAATGAATCTTGGGAACATGGACGCGAATCTCAATAACTTTCTCTTCCATAACAAAACCTCTTTTTAAGGATAACAGGAGACCACAACTTCGTCAAGACCCCGGTCTTATGAGATTTCCTTGATGCTGCCTGGCCACGATTTCAAGCGCCTCCATCAAGGCGCGACCGGCCGGCGTCCAGCGGGCGTGTTCTCTCAAAGTCTCCATTCCCTCGCGGTTTTTTTCGTCGATTTCCTTGAGCCGGCGTTCAAAATCAGGAGTTTGAGACACGGGGTGATTGGCCGCGCGCATTTTGCGGTAAAACTCGGCCACCGGCAAAAATGCGTGAACCGCCAGAAGAACTCCCCACAGGGGGCGCGGGTCCGGGCGCACCGGAGACTTATATAAAGGAACAAAAGCGTTTTCAAGGAAACCGTCAAAATAGGAGGCCAAATTCATCTTATTGTGCTGAAACTCGTGAATCAGGGCTTCGGTCATTGTCAAAAGATGGGGGTGAAGCGTCATGTAAACAGTTCCAATTGCCTCGCGGTACGACGCGGAAAGATGCCGGGTGTCGGAATACCCGACAGGGACAATCTGCTTAAGCAGTATCTCCATTTCTTCAAAAAGCTCGGGCCACAATTCTAAAATCCAATCAAGACACTGGGCCAGGGACGCTCTCCAGTCTTCTTCGGAATGCCCGCCCAGGTCCAAGGCGTTTCCGGCTTTATCCGGGTGAGCCTCGATGTCGGCGATAGGGTTGATATCTTTGAGCGCCAGTTTAATCGGGCGCGGCGGTTTAAGGGAGACGTAGCACAATTGCGAAGAAATTCCCGCCGCCGCTGGGCGCCGTCCCAAAAGGGTTTCCGAACTGAGATTGACCTGTCCTTCCGGTCCCGAGCTTTTTAAGGCCGAAACGCTCCCCGCTCCGAAATTCCAGCCCAGGCGTCCTTCTTCCAGTTTCATCGAAAATCCGAGAGAGTGAGATATGATTTCAGTCTCGGAAGAGACTAAAAATTTCGCTCCACCCTGAGGCAAAAGTTTGTGGGCGGCCAAGGAAAGCAAAAGAGATCCCGGCAAGGCCTCTGCGGCTTCTTCAATTTTCTTTTCAAGGCCGGGGAAATCGTTTTTTCTTTGGTAACACCAAACAAGGGGAGAAATTTCCGGGGAAGATAGAATTTCAAGAAGAGATTTTGGGGAGGCCTTTAAAGCGCCGGCAAGCAAGGGATAAAGCGGCGGCGTGAGGTTCCAAGACCGGTTTTTAATTGCGAGCGCGAGAGTTTCGCGCAAAAGCTGTTTTAGATACGCCTCTTTTAAATTTTTAAGAGTGTGGTGTCCGGATATTGGGAGAAGTAAATCTTCGGATGAAAAAGCGCTCATTAAACAGGAATGGCTTCGGGAGATTTTACCCGCATTTCAGGCGTTGGCTTTGGAAAACCGTGTTTGCGGATATATTGAATCGGGGCCCCGTCGCAGGATAAATTGAAACGGCATTCTTGGCAAGATTTTCCCTTGGAAAAATAACGCCGCCGAATATAAAACTCGACGTATTCCTTCATTTTGAAATCCGGAGAGGGGGAATGACTCAGTTCTTCTGCACCCGCTTTATCGAAATCATGGAGCGCCTCGGCATTGTTTTTGAGGCATTCCGGAAGAGGATGGGCGTTTAATTTTTTCTCTTCGTTTATTTTGGCGATGTCGGCGCACATATTTTGCAAAAAACAATGCGGGCAGCGCCCCCAGCAATCGGGCTTAATTCCGTAATGGAGAAATTTGTCGAATATAACCCCACGCCCTGAGGCTTCATCGTGAAGCTTGGAGGGAGGCTGAATGAGATCCTCATAGCCTTCCAAATACTGAGGCAAAAGGCGGTTGGTCCACAAGACGACATCGCCTCTTTTGAGGACCTCAAGAGCTCGGTGAAGATGAGGCAATTCGGCTTTGACATCATAGAACAGCTCTTCTTTGTTTTCCCAAGCGCTTCCAAAGGGAATGACCTGCAAAAGATCGAATTCCCGCACGCCTTCGTGAATGAAAAAGTCCAGAATTTCTCTTAAATGCCGGATATTTTGCTTGTTGATGACGACATCCACGCTGACAATCAGGTTCGGGGTTTTTAGCGCGCGCCTTAAAGCCACAAGCCCTTGGACAAAAGAGCCCGGAGATCCGGTCAAGCGGTCGTGAATTTCCGGGGTGTGCCCATGGAGAGAAAAAGTGACCTCCTTAAGCCCGGCTTTGACCGCGCCCTCCATGAAATCCGGGTAGCACATTCGCCGCCCATTGGTGACGGTTTGAATATGTTCGTATCCCATTTCTCTTGATTTGGCGACGATTTTGATGAAATCGGGGTGGATGGTGGGCTCTCCGCCGCTCAGGACCAAGCGTTTAATGCCGAGCGCGCGGCCTTTTTCGAGATCGGAGACCACCGCGTTCCAGGGGATCGCCGTTCCATTCCAGGCGGGAGTGTCGAGACAAAAGCTGCAGTGATCGTTGCAGACCCGTGTGAGTCTGACCCAGTGCCGTTTTTCCGGCGGCTTTTCTGAAAACGGGTGAGGCGCTCTTTCCGGGGCCGTTGAGGGTGATTCTTCGGCAAGAATTTTTTGGACAATAGGTTCTTTGGGGACAAAGACCGGGGAGAGTTCTTCCGGGTCATACCAATCTCCCAGGTCGAAGGCGCCGGCGCAGATGTCGTCTAAGGAACAAGATTGGCAGGCCGCGCTTTTAAGATGCTTAAAATCGGTTTGGCGTACGGTTCCTTTTTCATCCAAAAAGTGGACGATGCGTTCTTCTCCCTTGACGATTTTCCGGGTTTCAGTCGAACAATGCGCGAACTCCGTCATGAAACACAAGGGCACGCGCTCAACCCGGAAGGTTTTCCCCTGTTTATCCAGATAGCGCATCGCCTTTGAAAGAGAAAGCTCAAAATCCCGAAACCGGGGCGCGGTGTCGCGATTGGTCTCGGCTCGCCCCATCGAAGGATCGAGATTATTCCAGACAAAATGCGAGATGACCGGAAATTTTTCGGCAAAAAAGCGCGCGGTCTCATCGAGATGATCCGCGTTGTAGGAATTAATGACGGTGTTGATGTTGACCGCGACGGGAAAATCCTTGGCTAAAATCGAGAGATTTTCCAGGGCCAGGAGAGCTTTCTCAAAAGAATTTTTGACTCCGGTTAAAAAGTTTTCGACTTGAGCGCGGCTGGAATGAATAGACACATGATAATGGTGAAGGCCGGCCTCGGCGAAAGAGCGGGCGATGGGCATCTCCGCGATTTTAGAACCGTTGGTAATCATCCGAACATGCAGGCCTTTTTGGATGGCATAGCGAGTGATTGCCGGGACATGGGGAGATAAACTGGGTTCGCCGCCGGTGAGGATAATTCCGAAATAGCCGCGCTTGACAAAATCATCAATTTGCTTTTGGGCGGTTTCAACGTCGAGCATATATTCCGTTTCCGGGTTTGAGCAAAAGCGGCAATACTGATTACAATGCCGGACTACCTGGATATAGCCGATATTGGCCATTAGGGTTTTCCCCCGGGGATATCGGCGCCGGTAAAAATTTCCGGAAATAATTCTTTGAGTTTTGTCCCAGTTTTGGGCGGTCCGCGGCGTTCGCGAAGCCCCGGCTTGGGTCTTGCGTAGGAGGCGTCGCCCGATTTTTTTGAGTGGGAGGCTGTTTCTAACTCCCCGCGCTGATAGGGGCCTATTCCCGCAAACAGCGGGCTGGTGGTTTCAGAGAAGGCGTGTCCCAATTCGGTTTTAAGCCCCAAGGATTTAGAAAGGTTGAGGGCTTCTGTCAGATGGGGCCGCGCCATTTCCGCTAAAGGGATCACTCTTGCCCACGATTTGCCGGCGCGACCGTAGGGCATGGCCAAGCTCAAATGGAAAGCTTCCGCTCCCAAGCGGTGAACCAAATGCGCGATTTCGCTTAAGTGCCTAAAATTAGAGCGCGTAATTACGGTTGAAATGCCGACGCGAAAACCGGCTTTGCGCGCGTGCTTAATTCCCAAAATAGTCTGCGCCCAACTCCCGGGCGTCTGGGTGTGATAATCATGCATATCCCCGGTCGATCCTTGAAGGGAAATATCCAGGGCATCGGCGCCCGCATTTTTCAGATTTTGAGTGAAAGAAGAATAGGCCAAGCGGCGGCCATTCGTTTGAATGAGAACGTAAGCGGCTCCGAATGCTTTCGCGGCCGAGACCGCCGGAATTAGTCCTTCATGAAGAGTGGGCTCTCCGCCCACAAAGGCGATTGTGGAATCTTTTTGACAAGCGGCCTTTGCTTTTGCGATTAAATCCTGCTCGTCTTTCGAGAATTTTTCGGCGGGTAAACCGTCTTGAGCGCAAAAGACGCAGCGGTTGTTGCAGCGAAATTCCGTCGAGATTAATTCCATTCACTTGATTCTACAATAAATATTTGGCCATTAAATTTGCCAAAATAAGAAGGTGAAGATTTACACCAAAACCGGGGACTTGGGAGAGACGGGGCTTATCGGCGGCAAACGCGTGCCGAAACATCATCCCCGGATCAAAGCCTGCGGAGATTTGGATGAATTAAATTCCGCCTTGGGGTGGGCCCTTCGGGCGATCAAATCCGAAGCCAAGGCCGCGGCCTTGGCTTTTCCGCTTGAGCGCATTCAGAATTGCCTTTTTGAATTGGGAGCCGCGGTCGCTTCGGAAAAAGAAAAAGGAGATCCCCATTTCGACCAATGGGTCTCTGAGTTGGAAAAAGAGATTGATGAGATGACCGAGTCTTTGGAGACTCTCAAAAATTTTATTCTGCCCGGAGGCTCTGAGATCGCCTCGCGGCTTTTTTTATCGCGCGCGGTTTGCCGACGAGCTGAGAGAAGCCTTTGTGAAATTGACGAACAAGGTCCTTCTCTCAAAAGCGCCGTCATTTATTTAAATCGGCTGTCCGATTACCTTTTTACCGCCGCGCGCTGGGCCAACAAGGTCCTCAAAGAGCCCGAGGTGATTTGGAAAGGTTCCGCTCCCTAATTTGTAAAATAGGACATGACCTTTCCTCAAACCCGTTTGCGTCGGCTTCGCCAAACTCCCCAGTTGCGGAAATTAATTCGAGAAACGGAGCTCAATGCCGCCGATTTGGTCATGCCTTTTTTTGTTCGCCCGGGTCGCGGAGTTCGTTCGGAAATTCCGTCTCTTCCGGGGCAATTCCAGTATTCAATTGACTCTTTGATGGAGCCTGTAGCTAAGGCGGTTGAGGCCGGAGTCGGCGCCGTGATTCTTTTTGGAATTCCGGATCAAAAAGATTCTTTGGGTTCGGGAGCTTACGCCAAAAACGGCATTGTCCAAGAGGCGGCTCGCCGGATTAAAAAAAAATATCCCGATCTCTGTCTGATTGCGGACTTGTGCCTGTGTGAATACACGGATCATGGTCATTGTGGAGTTCTTAAAGGAGACAAAATTTTGAACGACGAGACGCTGAAGCTTTATGCCAGAACCGCGGTGTCTCAAGCGGAAGCCGGTTTTGACGTGATCGCGCCGTCAGGCATGATGGACGGGCAAGTCTCATCCATTCGTTTGGCTTTAGACAAAGCCAGTTTTGAAATGATGCCGATTTTGGCCTATGCCGCTAAAACCGCCAGCGCTTTTTATGGGCCCTTTCGGGATGCCGTTGAGTCCGCTCCGAAATTCGGGGATCGCTTAACCCATCAAATGGATCCATCCAATTTCAGGGAGGCTCTGCGCGAAATTTCTTTGGACGCCTTGGAGGGGGCTGATATGCTGATGGTCAAGCCCGCCTTGCCGAATTTAGATATTTTAAGAGAAGCGCGGGCGCGTTTTGATTTTCCCTTGGCGGCTTACAGCGTTTCTGGAGAATACGCGATGATTAAGGCCGCCGCCCAAAACGGCTGGCTGGATGAAAAGAAAGCGGCTCTCGAACTTTTAACATCCATTAAGCGCGCCGGCGCCGATTTTATCATCACCTATCACGCCCTTTCCGCGGCCCAATGGCTCAAAGAAAAATAAAGACTTCCTTTGTCACCCCGGCAATCCGTAAGCCGGGGTCCAGTATCTGGATTCCGGCTTTCGCCGGAATGACAGGGGAGAGCTTACGTCGGAATGACGGATGTGCGCGGTTGCAGAAAACAGAGAATTCCCGCCGCCTGTTTAACCGCGCCCAAAAAGTTTTAGTCGGCGGAGTCAATTCTCCCGTGCGGGCGTTTAAATCCGTCGGCGGCGTTCCCCGTTTTATCTCGCGCGCCAAAGGCAGCAAAATCTGGGACGTGGATGGAAACAAGTACATCGACTATTGCCTTTCCTGGGGTCCCTTGATTTTAGGACATGCTCGAAAAGAAGTTCTTAACGCTGCGGCCTTGGCGTTAGAACGAGGCTCCACTTTTGGCCTTCCCACCGAAACTGAAATCGAGCTGGCCGAGGTTTTGAAAAAAGCGATTCCAAGTCTTGAACTGGTGAGGCTGACCAGCTCCGGGACCGAGGCCGTCATGAGCGCCTTGCGCTTGGCGCGCGCGGCGACTGGACGCGATTTAATCGTGAAGTTTACCGGGGCTTATCACGGCCATGCCGACAGTCTTTTAGTTGAAGCCGGAAGCGGCCTGACTTCTTTGGGTCGTCCCGATTCTTTTGGCGTGCCAAAGTCTTTTGCCCAGACGACCTTGAGTCTTCCTTCTAATAATATTCTGGCCGTCAAAGAAGCTTTTAAAAAATGGGGCCCAAAGATTGCCGCGGTGATTGTGGAGCCGGTGTCGGGAAACATGGGCACGGTGCTTCCGGAAAAAGGTTTTTTAGAATCTTTGCGGGATTTGACTAAAAAATATGGCGCGCTTTTAATTTTTGACGAGGTCATTACCGGCTTTAGGTTCGGTTTTTGCGGCGCGCAAAAAATATTTCGTATTGAACCGGATTTAACCTGTCTTGGAAAAATCGCCGGCGGAGGTTTCCCGTTGGCCGCTTTCGGCGGGAAAAAAGAAATCATGGAGCTTTTGGCGCCTCTGGGTCCGGTGTATCAAGGGGGAACCTTGTCGGGAAATCCCGTGGCCGCCAGCGCGGCTCTAAAGCTTTTGGCGCTACTTAAAAAAGAAAACCCCTATCCCGATTTAAACCGCAAAACCCTTAGGCTTGTCGAGGGAATTCGGCAAGAAGCGCGAAACGCCCGCGTTTCGGTTCAGGTCAACTCCTTTGGGCCGATGTTGACCGTATTTTTTTCAGAACATCCCGTGCGGGATTACTTTTCCGCTAAAAAATCAGATACCAAAAAGTACGCCGCTTTTTTCCACGCCCTTTTGGATGAGGGAATTTACTTTCCGCCCTCTCAATTTGAGGCCTGCTTTTTGTCCTCGGCTCATTCGGATTCTGACATTGATCAAACCCTTTCCGCTATCGGCCGGGCGTTCTCGCAGCTTAAATCTTCCCGTTAAACAAAGACAGGTATGCGTCTTTAATCGCAACCGCCGCCGCCGCAGCATTGGGCGCGGCCGCAGGCAGGAGGCGAAAAATCCTCGGCTGCGGATTTTTTTCTTGAAGAGACGCGGGGAATGCGGCTTGAGAGTTTGACCACCTGTCCCAAGTTCGCATCATAGACGTAGGTGCCGGCGTTTGCGTCGGAATTTTTAGATTTTTGAGCCACTCTTGTTTTCGTTTTCATAAATGACTTGGGGCAACGCCCGTTCCTTTTATTTTACCAAAAATAGGAAACCGTTCGGCAGGTGGCAAGGCTTATTTTGAGGAATCGGTATTAAAGCGATCTCGGTATTCACAGCGGTAATCCCGGGTGACTCCCAGAAAACACGCGCCGATATCGCAACCCGGTTTCTGATACTTACCGCAGCAAACTTGAAGGATGGGATTTTCTTGTCCGGTTTTGAGTGTTTGCGTGTAGTTTGAGAGAAACGCATGACATTCCCTGAAGTTTTCAAATTCCGTTAACGTTTTTGTTTCTAGGGCCGGATACGCGGGGCTTGTCGCTGAGCAATGAACCACGTCCAAAAATACATTTTTTGACTCGGGTTCAAAAGATTCAAAAATGCGCCAGAGATCCATAAAGAAAGTATAACCCCAAAACCCCGTTTGCGCCAGGGGAGTGAAAAAATCCGCTGTCAAGAGTCTCTTAAAGCCTTTTTGCTGGTCGGAAAGGGCTTGGTTTCATTAAGCGCTCGCGTCAAGCACTTTAAGAATGTAACCATGCTGTTTTTTTTATTAATTCGTTTTCCTAGCCATTCTCGGTTGTTGTTTGGGCAAGAAAAAGAAATGTCGTTACGATGACGGTCAAGCTGTTGGGCTGCCGTTTGTGTTGTTGTTAAGCCGTTGCCGTGGGCTCGCACGAAATTTTTTATACCTTGTTGCGTAATCAATCTCATGTAGCCCTGCCCGCTTTCTCTTTCAACTGTTGCATCATCCAGCGTCTGCGAATAGTTTTCTTGCTGAAACACCAGTACCTCCAAGGGGACTGTTTGTGAGGGGATGCCGAAGTGTCTCCCGACGTGGAATCATCGAATTTAGGGCCTTCTAGGCCCTGTTTATTTTCACCTTGAACGTTGTTTTGGCCGCCTACGCGCTGGGAAGCCATTTTATAGATGCGCTTGAGTTTTCTATCGATGGCTTCGGAAAGTTCGAAAGGGTCGAGACTCGAAAGCAAATCCTTAAGCCTCTTGGCTTTGCCACGATGATATTTGCCGGATTGCAAAACTCGCCGCAGCGGGGTCTTGGGCTTGTCATAGGTGCGCTTGAGCTTGGAGCCGACACGTACCTTCTTAACCAGCTTCATCGAAGGTTGGAAGAGATTCTGAAATAGCCGCAGCTCATTGTCGTAGAGGTCATTGATGGCAGCCAGGACCTCCTCAGTGTCATAGCGGTCCCAACCAAAAATCTGACGGACGTGCGTCCAGTTCTTCTGCTCCACGTGGGGGTTGTCATTTTTCTTATTTTCGCGGCCGCGTGTAAACTGAATGCGGGGCCGCGACTTCAGGCAAAAATCCAGCATGTGGTAGTTGATGAACTCGTCGCCGTTGTCTGAATCGAGGCCGCGCAAGCGAAAAGGCAGCGCGTTTTTGATGTCCATAATCCCGTCCAGTATCGTGGCGCTCCCTTTGCCCATCACCGCCTTGCGTTCCGTCCATCCCGTCTCAATATCGGTCGCATCCAGCGTCCAGATGAAATTACCGGAAAGACTATTGCCGCAGTGGGCGACGGTATCCATCTCGAGAAATCCGGGCAGGCGAATATCCCAGTTCGATGTGCGGATCGGAATCATGCTCTTGAGCAGGGTCCCCGGCCGAGTCCGGCCGTAAAGTCTTTTCTTGAGTTGCCGCTTCTTGCCCTTGAGCCTGTTCTCAATCTGCCGGGCGCTAATGGCACGCAGCTCCTTCTCAATTTCCGGCGTGATTCCTAAACGCTCACGGCTTTTGGGGATCCAATCGAGCAATGCTTCTTTTAGACGCTCGGAACAAAAATGCCCGCTAGCCTGCCAAATAGTCGTCAAGATATCTATTGTCCGTTCGCTATATCGGAACTTGCGCCGGCGCCGCTTGGGGGTTGTTTTCTCGGGTTCGGAACTGCTGAGAAGGCGGATTGCATACTTGCGATTATTCCCGCACACCTTGCAGAATTCATCGAGAATCCGGCCCCTGGCATCCTTGGATGCTTTGTGATAACGTCCGTAAATCGCCTTCAAATATTCCATTCTCGCTCCAAAACTCGGCACGCAACCCTCCTACCTGACTAGGAACTTGGGTTACATTTTATATTGCCTAACCTTGCCTCCCATGGTTACATTTTAGATTTCTGAAGACGGGGTGTTGTCAAAAAGCACACAACGTGTTATACTTAAGAGAGATGAAAGCTATTCGATGGGACTCTCGGAAAGACGAGTGGCTTAGGGCGCGCCGGCGAATCGGATTTGAAGAAATTATTGTTAAAATTAATAGGGGAGAAGTCCTGGATATCGTTAGGCATTATAATGAGAAGCGTTACCCCGGACAGCGTATTTTTGTTTTGGAATTCAGTGATTACGCCTATCTTGTTCCTTTTGTCGAATCAGAGAAAGAGATATTCTTAAAAACCGTCATTCCCAGTCGCAAGGCGACAAAACGTTATCTGCGAGGAGGTTAAAATTATGGCAAAAACAGAAAAAGAAGAGAGAGAAATAGCCAGATCCTACGAACGAGGCGAATGGAAAAGCGTGAAAAATAAACATGCGGAAATTCGCCGCTATCAATCCTACGCGCGGGAGGCTTTGCAAAAAACGAGCCGAGTCAATATCCGGATATCTCCGCAGGATTTAGGCGGTATTCAAAGCCGGGCGATTGAGGAGGGGATTCCCTATCAGACCTTGATGGCCAGCGTCATCCATAAATATGTCTCGGGAAGGCTTGTCGAACGGCGAAGCATTTGAAATTGAAACACAGTATCCTTTAAGTTAATTTTGTCTGGAAATAGAAACCCATTCATTTTTTCTTCTATCCGCTGTCAAGAGTCTCTTAAAGCGTTTTTGCTGGTCGGAAAGCGCTTGTTCTTTTTTTATCCGCGAAAAAAATCAAATGCTATAATGAATTAATAAGGAAAAATTGTTAATGAGCTTTCTCTCCCGCTTTTACTCTTCCTCTATCGGGCGCAAATTTTTTGTCGCGGGCGCGGGATTATCCTTGTGCGGTTTTTTGGTCTTGCACCTCTCGGGAAACCTTCTGATTTTCAAGGGTCCCGGAGTTTTTAATCATTTCGCCCAAACCCTGGATTCTAATCCCTTTATCTTGCCCGCCGAGTTGATTTTAGCCGGATTTTTCCTCCTTCATATTCTAATTGCCCTGATCGTTCGCTATCACAATTATCAAGCGCGTCCGGTCGGATACGTCAAATATTCCGCCAAGGGCGGGCGAACCTGGGGCTCAACGACGATGACCTGGACCGCCCTGATTGTCCTGGTCTTTTTGATCATCCATCTCAAGGATTTTCGCTTTGGGAATCGTAGTCAAGGGGTTTATCATCTGGTCGTTTCCTGCCTTAAAAATCCATATTATGCGATTTTCTATATCATCGCGATGCTTTCTTTGTCTCTTCACTTAAGCCACGGCTTTCAAAGCGCGTTCCAGACCTTTGGCCTCAATCATCCCAAATATACTCCGGCGATTAAAAAATTGGGATATCTTTTCGCCGTTGTAATTGGGCTTGGTTTTTCTTCAATTCCTCTCTGGATTATGCTGGGGAAAATCAGATGACCCTTGATTCCAAAATTCCCGCTGGGCCCATTCAAGAAAAATGGGATCGCCATCGTTTTGATCTCAAGCTCGTCAACCCCGCCAACAAGCGCAAATTTGAAATTTTAATCGTGGGGACGGGATTGGCGGGCTCTTCTGCCGCCGCGTCCTTGGCGGAATTAGGATATAACGTCAAAGTTTTTTGTCTTCAGGATTCGCCCCGGCGCGCCCATTCCATCGCCGCCCAAGGGGGAATTAACGCCGCTAAAAATTATCCTAATGATGGCGACTCGATCTGGCGGTTGTTTTACGACACTGTCAAAGGCGGAGATTTTAGGGCGCGAGAAGCCAATGTCTATCGTTTAGCCCAGATTTCATCTCATATTATTGACCACTCGGCGGCCCTGGGCGTTCCTTTCGCCCGCGAATACGGCGGCACCTTGGCCAACCGCTCTTTTGGCGGAGCGCAGGTCTCCCGCACTTTTTACGCGCGAGGACAAACCGGGCAACAACTTTTGTTGGGAGCTTATTCCGCCTTGATGCGCCAGGTCGGAAAGGGCTCGGTTCAGATGTTTCCCCGGCGGGAAATGATGGATTTGATCGTCTCTCAGGGCGCGGCCCGCGGAATTGTCTGCCGCAATCTGGTCACCGGCAAAATGGAGTCTTATTCCGGGGACGCGGTTCTTTTATGCACCGGAGGCTACGGAAACGTTTTTTATCTCTCGACCAATGCCGCTTCCTGTAATGTCGGCGCGACCTGGAGAGCGCATAAAAAAGGCGCTTATTTCGCCAATCCCTGCTTTACCCAAATTCATCCGACCTGCGTTCCCGTATCGGGCTCTCATCAATCTAAATTGACCTTGATGAGCGAATCCTTGCGCAACGATGGGCGGGTCTGGGTCCCCAAGAACCCAAAAGACAAGAGATCTCCCGATCAGATTCCGGAAGAAGACCGCGATTATTATTTGGAGCGCAGGTATCCCAGTTTCGGCAATCTTGTTCCCCGGGACGTCGCTTCTCGCGCGGCAAAAGCCATGATCGACGAAGGCCGCGGGGTCGGTCCGACCGGACTTTCGGTGTATCTTGATTTTTCCGACGCCATTAAGCGCGTTGGAGAATCGGCGATTCGCGAGAAATATGGAAATCTCTTCGATATGTATCAGCATATCACCGATGATAATCCCTACCGCGTTCCGATGAGAATTTATCCGGCGGTTCATTACACGATGGGCGGTCTATGGGTGGATTACAATTTGATGACGACGATCCCAGGGCTTTTCTGTTTGGGAGAGGCGAATTTTTCCGATCACGGGGCCAATCGCTTGGGGGCTTCCGCTTTGATGCAGGGCCTGGCCGACGGCTATTTTATCATTCCTTATACCTTGGGCGGGTATCTGGCTCAAGCCAAACTTCCCAAACTTCCCAATTCAGCTCCTGAGTTTAAAGAAGCCGAAAATTTGGCGACGGAAAAAATCAAGAAGCTTCTCTCGATTAAGGGAAAGAAAACCGCTTCTGATTATCACAAGAATCTTGGAAAACTCATGTGGGATTATTGCGGGATGGCCAGAAACGCGAAGGGCCTTAAAAATTTGCTCTCCCAGATTCCGGCAATGCGGGAAGAATTTTGGAAGAATTTGGCGTTGACGGGTTCCGGAGAAGAGCTCAATCAAGCCC
>JAKAQV010000129.1 GCA_021819565.1 bacterium
TCCGATCTATGACTTGGGAATCTCAGACTCTCCAACAGCGAGAGATATTCAACAAGAGAGAAGAGGATCTCAAAAAACAAAGCCAAGACCTCTTGAGCGAATATAAGATAAAGCAAGATGAATTGCAGCGCATCAAAGAAGGCATGAAAACGGAAATTGCGGAACTGGTCCGACAGTATCAGGCTAAGCTTAAGGCCCAGCTGCCTTCAAGATAGTTTTAGAACTAGTAGGCGTAATGAATTTCTGCGCATCGTCACCCTTTCGCCGGAATGACGGCGAGTCGAATGTAAAGAAGCGTTAGACGCACTACACCGCGCAGATTGGAGTATGAGGCAATGGAAAAAAAATCCGCCGAAGAACTCGCTTTGGCCAGGATTGAAGAGATAAAACGAGAATATTATTCTCGTTTAGATTCCGTTGATTTAAGTTTCTCCATTCTTAATAAAGATAAGCCTCCGCGCGACTATTTCGCGGACTTTCCCGAAAGTCAATATCCCGTTTCCGAAGAAGCCCGGACCACTCTTCTCATAGAAGAGCCTCCGAGTTCGAAGGATGCGTCCATGAGCGCTAGTTTGCCTCCGAAGCCGGTTTCAGATGAATTGCCTGTTGTGGGGCATGGGATTATTGAAGAACTACTCTCTGAACCGCCTCTTCCACAAATTACCCCCAAGAAAGATTTCTTTGTGGAAATAAAAACGGAAGCGGATCCAGAGGCGAATCAGGGCATAGAGCCCATTTTAAAGCCCGAGCCAAGTTCAAAGATTGATTTTTTCCCTGATTTTCCCGATCAACCTGTTAAGGCTGTAAGTAAAGACGAGGATAAAGCGGATAAAAAAGAGGAGATTCCTTCGGTCGAAAAATCCATTTCTGATAAAAAAATCGATGTTTTAGAAAGTAAGTCGCCTGTTTTGACAGCGATCCCTGAAAATTCTCCGTCGCCGGCTTTGAAACCAAAAGATTATTTCTCGGATATAAAGTCAGCGCCGTTTTCTTCGCTTAAAAAAACCGTTTTTTCTCGCTTTAAAAAAATCCCTATTCCTGAAAAACCGTCCTCTTTTTACCCGTTGCTTGGATTGTGGACATTGATCTTGGGGGCGATTATTTTAGGAATCTTAAAGCTTTATGACTCATCCTGGGAATATTCTCTTCCTTTTAATAACCCGGTGGGTCTAGTCTCTTTTGGAGACCAGCTGCTCTCTTTGGATTCCGCAGAAAAGCTCATTTATACGCTTAAAGCCTCTTCAGGCAAAGTTTTGAAAAAAGACCCCTTTGTCTGCGATAACGCCTCCGGGTTTGCCGCTTTTCAAAAAGAGTTTTGGTGTTCGGAAGCCGATAAAGAAGACGTTCGGCGTTATTTTTTAGTCAATGGAAACGAATACGAGCTTCAAAGGGTTTATCAGACTTTTGGAGCTAAAATTGGCCCTATTTATTCCGATGGAAATTATTTGTGGGGGGCGGATTTCGCCAGCGGCGAAATTTTTGAATATTTAATCGTTCAGGCCTTAACGGGAACTCTTTTAACTCCCATCGATCGTTTTAATATTCCCGGAATCTCTCCCGCCGGGCTTTACGCTTCCAACGGCATTTTATGGGTTTTAGACGCCAAGACTTGGGAAATCATGCGCTTTAAAATCTCTGTTTCCAAGGCCGATTTAATTGATTCCTACGATCTTAAGCCCAAAATGAAACAAGTGGGCGCTCTTGCGGGACTTTCATTTCAGGATCAAAGAATTTGGATTTTGACTCGCCATCCTTCTAAAATTTTTAGCTTTAATCTGGGAGACCTGACTCGTCATTTAAGCGGAACGCCTTTGCCGCAAAACAGCGCGAACGCGCGCTAGAAATTCTTCTTTTTTATAAGGCTTGGCGATAAAATCGTCGACTCCGAAATGAAGAGCTTCAAGCTCGGCTTCCGTCTTGGAATTAACGGTCAGCATGATAATGGGAGTTTTTTTAAGGGAGGCGTCTTCCCTTAATTCTCGGCAGAAAGTTTCTCCGTCCATTTTCGGCATTTTCCAATCCAGTAAGATGATATCGGGCTTGAATTTTTTTGCCGAAATAAGACCTTCTGCTCCGTTTTTGGAACTATAAACCTCAAAGCCTGAAGACTTGAGTATATCTTCAGCGATCAAACGGAAATCTTCCTCATCATCGATGACCAAAGCTTTATGAGACATTTATGTTTCCTCCTTATGCCGCCGCGCTTTTGGCTTCTTTGAGCGTAAAAGTAAACACGCTTCCCTCTCCAGGTTTTGAGCGCACGCTTATTTTTCCTCCATGAGCCTCGACAATTGATTTTACGATATAAAGACCAAGTCCCGTTCCGCGTTCTGCTCCGGACAGGCCTTGGGAGCCGCTGTTATTTCCCTGCGAAAAAGCCTGAAAGAGTTTTTTTAAGTCTTCTTCTCTCATCCCTTTTCCATTGTCTTGAACTGAAAATTCAAAGAAACGCTCGTCTCCTTCTCTAAATTTCTCCGCTTTAATCTTGATTTCGCCGTTGGGAGGAGTAAATTTAAGCGCATTGGAAATCAGATTTGAAAAGACCTGCCTGATTCGATCCGGATCGGCCATCGCAAATGATTCTGCGGCTATTTCGTTGGACAGTCGGATGCCGTGTTCCTTGGCCTTTGAGTCAAAGAGAGAGACCAAATCGGCGACGATTGGAGAAATATCGGTCGGATGGGGAGAACAGGTGAATTTGCCCTGTTCAATTTTCGCGGCGTCTAGAAGCTGATTGATAAATTGCTCAAGCCTTTTCGCGTTTTTCTCGATGCGCTCAAGATAGTCCAAGGATTGTGTGGAGGCGGGAGTCTCTTCCGCGACTAGTTTTTCTTTGGCCAAATCGGCCAGGCTAATCATGGCCCCAAGAGGCGATCTTAATTCGTGCGTCACCGATGAAACGAAGTTTTTCTTCATCGTATCGAGCTCTTTAAGCTTTTCAGACATTTGGTTAAAAGAATACACTAGGGCTCCAATTTCATCTTTTGAATTCCACTCAAGTTTCGTGCCTAAGCGTCCGCTTCCAACCTGGGAAGCCACTTGGGCGAGGGACTTTAGCGGAAAAGTGAGAATCCAAGCCGATATCCAGGCTAAGAGAGCTCCTAAAATGATAGAGAAGCCCCAAATTCTCAATATCACCTGCGCTAGTTTCTCTTTCGCTTTCGCCATGGTATTTTTGAGCGCCGAGCGGTCGACATAGAATTGCATGATTACATTATGATTAGGGTTTGCCGGAGATTCGATATCGAAGCGCCTTTCTTCGATGTCGGAGGATTTGGAGAGTTTCCCCAGCTCTATTTTTTGGCTCATGGGCGGATAGTTCCAGGCTATCTTCGCATAGCAAAGGGCCGGATATTGGGCCTTGAGGAAGTTGATGTAGCTGACCAGCTGGAGTTCGTCTTTTTGAAGAAGAGCGTCCAGGGCCACTCTCTGGGCTGAGTTTTCAACGACCCGCGCCTGTTTTTCCAGGTCTTCTTTTTGGATGGCGCTCACCGAGGCGAGAATCCCATAGCTGAGGATCGTCATCGTCCCCGTCAAGAGAAGAGTGGTCGTCAAAATGAACTTTCCTCCAATTTTCATTAGAGCCCTCCGGCCTGAGACTCTTCGGCCCGCACTCTTTGGAGCGCTCTTTGCGCCGGCACGTAGTCGGGCGCGATGTCTAAGAGTTTTTGGAAGGCGTTTTCGGCCTCTTTCAATTGACCTTCTGCGTAGAAAGTCACTCCAGCCTGGTAGAGATTTTCAATCTCTTGAGGCGAGGCGGTCGATTTTTTAACCCGATGTCCTTGATTTTTCTTCTGCGATTTGACCAAGTTTCTCAAGGCGTCCAAGGCCGCCTCGATTTTCTTCAAGGATTTGGGATTAGTCTCGTATTCATGGGATTTCTTAAAGGCCGCTTGCGCCTTTGAATACTGCTTGAGAGCGTAATAAGCCGCTCCCATGCGGAGATAAGCCAAGGCGTTGGTCGGATCAATCTTGACGACACCTTCTCCCATGGCAATTACTTTATCATATTGCTTGAGATCGAGATTGACCTCCATCAAGGACAGCGCGCCTTGAATATACTGATCCTCGGGAGTGGTTGTTTCTGCCGCTTTCGGCGCCGCTGGCGCGGGCGCTGGAGACGGCGTTTTTGCTGCCGGCGCGGCAGGCGCGGAAACTGGCGCTTGAGTTGGCGCCGGGTTTTGCGGAACCTCTCCCGTTAAAGCCTCCATCGCTTTGAGAAGATCCTTGAGCTTTTGATCGGTGGGCGCGAGTTTAATGACGTAATTCATATGCTCAAGAGCCTTTTTATTATTTCCCGATAGGAAATGGATGATTCCGACATAGAGAGAAGCCTTGACATCGCTGGAGCCGAAATCTTTTAGCTCGGGATAAACGGCGGAGACGACCGCCAGTCTTGCCTGGGTTTCCGACAAGACCATGTCCTTGGGGCTGAGAGAAATGGCTTGATTGATTCGGTCCAAGGCGAGCGCGAATTTGCCTTTTTCCGCGTCGTCATGAGCCTGCTTGACAAAGTTGGCGACAGCGTCTTGTTCAAAACGAAGGAGTCGTCCCTCTTGATATTTAAATTCCGGAGTGCCGACTTGGGCCAATTCCCCGGTATTTTCAAGCAGGGCTTCTCCGTAGGCGGCATGCTCTTCGGGAGATTCTCCGAATCTAAAGCTCATGCCGAATCTTTGCGTCCCATATGCGCTCATCGAGATTCCAGATAACGGGAGTTCAAAACCGTAATCAAACTGCATTTTAAATATTCGATAAGAAAGCCCCATCGATATTTGTCTAAAGTCGAGGCTCCCTTCGCTGAGTCCTCCCCGAAGTCCAAAGGTTCCATGTGCCAAGGTGGGGAACCATTTCTCGGCTCCAAAAGAGAGAATTTCGCCCATCGTCATCGTCGGCTCTTGAATGATATCGTACTCGCCGCTTAAGGTCGCGAACGGCGTTCGGTAAGCCGCTCCGAATTTATAGTCTCTCGCTAATGTTTCGCCTTGGGCCGGATCAAAGGCGATATTGGGCTCGAAGATGTGCTGGCTGGCAAACCCAAAATCCCAGTTGGCTAGCGGGCGATAGAGAAGGCCCATGTCCATGTCGAAGTTGCTCCTGGCGGTTTGATTGAGAACTGGATCGACGCTTCCCGGCTGCGCGATGCCGGTCGGCCCCAGCGGAGCGCTGTTGAGAGTTCCGAGTCCGCTTAAGGATCGGTCAAGATATTTCATCGTGACTCCGCCGTAGAGATGCCCCGGCAAGAGCCCTTCAGTATTAATTTCCCGCCCATAAGAAAGATATAAGCTGCTTTCTTGGTAAAAACCGTTAAGAGAGAAACGGTTGTATCCAAGACCCAAGGTTCCCTGTCTGCCCTCATCGATCGGCTGAGCATAGCCGAAAAAAGAATTGGACAGGTTGGAACTGTCGGTGAGTCCTGGGTAGAACTGGGCATATGTCGTGACCAATTCCGCGCGGTCGAGAGTTGCGAGCCCGGCAGGATTGTAGTAGATGTCATATGCGTCGTCGGCGACCGCGGTAAACGCGTTTCCCATTCCGACGGCTCTGGCGCTGACCCCCAG
>JAKAQV010000007.1 GCA_021819565.1 bacterium
CGTTGAGATGGGAAAATATTTGATGACTAAAGGCAAAATCAAAGAATCGGTAGTTTTATCCGCCTATAAAAAAGGCGTGCCGATTTTTGTCCCGGCGTTCTCCGACTGCTCCGCGGGCTTTGGACTTCTCCACCATCAGTGGCACAACCCGGAAGAACATGTCTCCATTGATTCCGCCAAAGACTTTGTCGAACTCGTCAAGGTCAAATTGGCTTCTAAAGACACCGCGCTCCTTATGATCGGCGGCGGAGTTCCCAAGAATTTCGCGCAAGACGTCACTGTCGGCGTTGAAATGCTGGGGCTCGATCCCAAGATGCACAAATACGCGATTCAAATCACCGTGGCCGATGAAAGAGACGGCGCTCTTTCCGGTTCGACGTTGAGAGAAGCTTGCTCTTGGGGGAAAGTAGACACCGTCTACGAGCAGATGGTCTATTCCGAAGCGACGCTGGCTTTTCCTCTTCTCGCTTCTTACGCCTATCACAAAGGCTCTTGGAAAGCTCGTTCCGCGCGGAATTTTAACCGCGTTCTCAAAGAGGCGGAAGAGAAGACCTTGGTTTCCGCGAAATAAGCCGGACTCATGGAGAAGAGTTTTGATCCAAACTCGGCGGCCGCCGAGGGTTCGGGAATTTTCGGACTTCCATTTAAGGAATCGAACTCATCTCTGATTTATCTCCCTGTCCCTTGGGAAGCGACCACCTCTTACGGCGGAGGGACAGCCAAAGCCCCCTCCGCCATTGTTAAAGCCAGCTATCAAGTGGACCTCTTTGACGGAGAGGTCTTAAAGCCTTACGAACCGGGACTTTTCTGTCTTCCGGAATCAAAAAAAATCAAAGAATGGAATAAACAAGCAAAAACCGCGGCGCAAAAAGTAATTGATCGGGCTTGTCATTCCGGCGAAAGCTGGAATCCAGACAAACGAAAAGTCGCTAGACCCGGGCTTACGGATTGCCGGGGTGACGTGAGTCGTTGCCTTAAAACAGTTAATACTCTCAGCGAAAAGCTCAACGAAGAAGTTTATAAGGAATCGCGAAGAATTTTGGAGGCAAAAAAAATTCTCGCCGTCATTGGCGGAGACCATTCAACTCCCTATGGGGCGATGAAAGCCGCCTGCGAGAAATTTCCCGCTCTTGGAATTCTCCACTTCGACGCTCACCATGATTTAAGGCGCGCTTATGAGGGTTTTACCCATTCCCACGCTTCCATTCTCTACAATGTCTTGGAAAATATTCCGGTCTCTCGCCTCGTTCAAGTCGGCATTCGAGATTTCTGCGAGGAAGAAGCTGATTATGCGCGCCAGAAAAGCGGACAAGTATCGGTCTTTTACGATTCTCAGATAAAATCTTCTCTTTTTTCCGGAGAGCCGTGGATCGGAATTGTTTCCCGTATCATCTCTCAACTTCCGGAAAAAATCTGGATTACCTTTGACATTGACGCGCTCGATCCCAAACTCTGTCCCAACACCGGCACTCCAGTTCCCGGGGGACTTGATTTTGAGCAGGCCGTCTATTTGATCTCTCAGGCCGTCAAAAGCGGCCGCAAAATCGTCGGCTTTGATCTCAACGAGGTTTCCCCCGGCGAGAAAGCCCACGATGACGAGTGGGACGCCAACGTCGGCGCGCGGCTTCTCTATAAAATGACCGCCTGGACCTTGGCCTCTCAAGCCCTCAGACCCTACCGTTAAAACCTGAATCTTTTTTGCTTTTGGAGCATCCAAAAAGCAGGAGGGGTTTATGGAACTACTCAACGAAGAAGTTCGCGGTGAAATCAAACGCAGGCTGGAAGTCTTGCCCAGCGATGTGAAGCTTGTTTTCTTTAAACAAAATCTTGATTGTCCGACTTGCGAGGTAGTGGAATCATTAGTTCGGGAACTCGCTTCTTTGTCTTCGCGCTTAAAACTCGAGATTCACAACCGCGCCACAGAAGAAGAAAAAGCCAAGGAATATGGAATCGATAAGGCGCCCGCCTTGGTCTTAGAAGGGTCCGCGGGAAACCGCGTCAGATTCTACGGTCTTCCGAGCGGATATGAGTTTGCCTCTTTACTGGAGGCAATCAAGGAAGCTTCCTTTGGGATAACAGAGCTGTCGGAACCCACGAAGAAAAACTTGGCTAGTCTCAAAGCGCCAATCCATATCCAGGTTTTTGTCACTCCGCATTGTCCCTATTGCCCCTCGGCAGTGCGCACCGCCCACAAATTAGCCCTTGCCTTTCCCAACATCACCGCCGACATGGTTGAAGCCGAGGAGTTTCCGGAACTCTCGATGAAATTTGGGGTTTCCGGAGTCCCTAAAATCATCATTAACGAGACGGGAGGCTTTGACGGCGCGCGTCCGGAATCGGCCTTTGTCTCGGCGATATTAGAAACCGCCGGAGCGGTCAACTAAAAGAGCTAGTATTTCGCGGTAATATAATCGACGCCTTTTTGGATGACGTGCCTCCAGGCGGATTCCACCTCTGGAGAGAATTTTGGATCAAATTCGGAAATGGTTTTAATGAGACTCTCAATCCAGAAGCGGTAAAGATTGGGCGGAATATTGATCCCTCCTCTGCGGCTATGGGATTCGCCAATGCGGTCCAAGGTCATCTTGGCGGTTTCGCTTCCCCCGTCATACATCACCATCATGGTCAAGCCGCGCTGCAAGAGATCCTTTTGTTTGGCAAAATCGGTATGCGCAAAACGCGGTTTAATCTCGGGACTGGAAGCCAAGAAAATCTCGTAAAAACGGTCGATAAACTTCGGTTTTGCGACGCAGCGTCCGAAACTATCCTTGGGCTCGGCCATTTTACTCTCCTGCAACTCCTGTAATTAGATTAAACAACGCTCAGGCAAAATGGTGGACGTGACAGGGATCGAACCTGCGACCTCCTCGTTGCGAACGAGGCGCTCTCCCAGCTGAGCTACACGCCCAAAATCATTTAATTATAAGCGTTTTTTACTGTTTTCTGGGTTTCTATTTTAAGCTTGGTGTCCAAAAAGTGTCCATCCTGGGACAAATCCGCAGATTCAACAGGCATAGACGCATCGAATTTGTCCATCTTCGCGGCCAAATGCTCCTTGGCCAAATGAGCGTAGCGCTGGGTCATTTGAGGTGAAGAATGGCCTAGTATCTTTTGCAAAGACGGCAAATCGCCCGTTCTCATGACAAAATGGCTCGCGAATGTGTGTCGTAGATCATGGAATCTGAACTCTTGTATTTTACCATTTTTCAGCGCGCGGGCAAATTGCCGTCGCAAAGTAATCTCTGGCATGTCGAAAACCGAGCCTATGGACTTGGGCCTTAGACCTAAAAAAACTTCCTTGAGTTTTTTGCCAATTGGAATTTCCCGCGGCTTTCCTGATTTCGACTCAAGAATGAAGATCGTGTCGTGTTCCAAATCCACGTTCTCCCAACGCAATCCCAGGATTTCTCCTTTCCGCATCCCAGTGAGGATAGCGCAGGTTAAAACCGGGCGTATTCGGGTCTCGGCCACATTCAGGAGTTGCTTAATCTCCGCTTCGCTTAAGAACCGCAGGCGGTGATTGTTTGGCTTTCTGCGGCGAACTTTTTCTACCGGGTTGTCGCCAAAGTAGTCCCCCCATTCCTTGGCGCGGTTAAAAACAGGCGAAAGAAACGCCAGGATGCGGTTGGCGGTCGAAGCGCTCGTCGCCGCAGTTTTCTCATTGTAGAATTCCTGTAAATCAGCCGCCGATACCTCCGCAAGTTTTTTATCGCAAAACCTTGACTCCAAGGCCTTAAAAACCGCACGACTGCCTTTCGCTTTGAGATACTGGCCCTCCAATTTCCAATATTTTTCCACGGCCTGCGTAAAAGAGATGGAACTTTTGGCGCGTTCGGGGAAAAACTTTTTCTCAGAGGCCTGAGACTGGCGTTTGAGAAGCACTTCTCGGGCCAAGCTTTTGGACGGCCCAATCTTCTCCCGTTTGCGGCGGTTGCCGCAATAATAATCGATATACCAGTTCTCGCCTCTCTTAAGGATACCCATATTATTATTTACGAGAAACCGCCAAAAAATGTTCCATGAGGGATCATCTTTTGACCACGCCGTTTTCCGAAAAGACTGAAACGGCCACGCGCCGTCCCTTAAGCCAGAGGTTGATCTCCTCGCGGTCAAAGCGGACCGAGCGCCCGACTTTAAGATGCGGAATCTTTTTCTGGTGCGTCCAGGTATAAAGAGTCGCCACGGGAGTTCCCATGTATGCCGATAACTCTTCGACCCGGAGAAGCTTTTTCTCAACGATCACTTCCCTGTTTTCTTGCAAGACTGCACCCACAATCACGTTGTCCTGGCTCATGATATTCCCCCCTCTTTAACTCAATATTCTAATCCGCTCCGGCGGATAGACGCTCAATTCCGTTGCGGCCTTAATGGCGATCGGTTCTACTCGCCTCTTCAGATAAATCTCGCCGCCGCGATAGCCGATGAACGGACACCTGCCGAGGCTCGCCTGGAAGTCTTCTAAACTACAGACATAGATGAAGTCGGCCAAGAGTTTTCGCGCCTGAAAAAGGAGCAGCCTCGGCCCATTGGGAAACGACGTAACATAGAGGACCACCGCGCGACGGGGAAGACATCCCTGGTAAAAACTCCAGAGCTTGCGGTAACGCATCGCCGATTTCTGCGTCCGCTCAACTTCTATCGCCTTCGGCTGCTCATCATCGCTTACCCATAAATCAGGAAGCGGAAACGATCCGCGTTCATATTTTTTCTTCGCGCCCCGGCTCAGAACCTGCCGCTCGAACTCCGTTGAAACGCGCAGACCCAGAAGCTCGCTGATTGTTAGGCCAATCCCAGTGACCAAGAGCTCATGCTTGACTAAAGAGTCCGCCACGAAATCTCTGTAGTCTTCGAGCTTCGCCAGTCCAGCCTGTAGCAACACATCATGGCCTTTTCGCGTCAACGTGTAGACCCTTGGCACATTGGCAAAACGATGAACCGCCGCTAAACCACGCTTTTCCAGTCTTCCCAAAACTTTATAGCCCGCCCCGCTATACTCGCCCTCAAACTTACAGCCAAAAAATAAATCCAGCCTTCTTCTTGCCTCAAGTCCTTTATGAAAAATCAATCCGTCCAACTGAGACAAACCCAGAATTCCCCATCTTTCCAGTCCCCTCATCACACTCAACCCTGCGCCTCTAATCTCAACATCAACATCATTTCCGTCACTTCCAATCTTGATCTTAATCATTTTCTTTCCTTCTCCTTACGCTCTGCTTGCCGCCCCGCCTCCGCCGACCTCCTGACCACAGCACCACGCTTAACCACAATTTTTAATGTGGTTGTGGGGGTGTGGTCAGGAGGCTTTGTCCCCGTTCGGGACAAAGAGGCGGCTTGAAATGGGCGGCAAATATAAGCGTTTTTCATGATTGGTCCGTTTTCTCGCCATGTCTGCAAAAACAGACGTAGGGGCAGACATTGGGGTTGGCTGCCCCCTAAGCTCGAATTCCCCCCTTTTTTGCGCCCGATTCCCAGCCCATCCGTTCGATATCCCTACAAATACTTATCGTTTGAGCCGGTCAATTCCGCACATTTCCGGAGCGCCTCATTCCCAGCTGCCCCTCACTTATATATTCGTTTGAGCGAGGCGTTTTCCCTCATTCCCCTCGTATTGATCGCTCTGTTTGGCCACTGGCGATCCTCACTTCCTATTCGCGGGACCCCTCGAAATCCGCCCATGATTTTGTTTCTCCATCTGCCTCATCTTGCTCGATTCTTCCGTTCCCACCTCGTTTGCCATCTCCATTTCCCCCTTTCTTTTGCGCTTGATTCTCTCCTTTTTGCCGCCCGATTCCCAGCCCATCCGTTCGAGACCCCTACAAATACTTATCGTTTGAGCCGGTCATTTCGTTGACATCCAGGACGTTCACCAGCCAGCGACCGAGTTGCTCTACACTTTATAATGCCATTCAGTCGGGTAAATCCGGGACAAGCGGTGGGATTTTATGAGGTTTTTCAGTTCCGATTGAGGGCTTCGCGTTTCAGAAGGGATCCCTTTTGAGCGCAAATCTAAATAGCTAGGACTGGCGATTACAAATCATGGAATACGCCTTAATTCTTCGATTGAGACTCGTGGGACCTAATCTTCCTTGGCCGAACAGACGACGGCCAGGCCACTAATCCGAGTATTCATGGAGTTCGTAAACCTTATCGATCTTCCTGCCGTTCCATTCAAAAATCAGTTGCTGTTTCTGCCGACAATGGTTTAGAACAGGAGGCCTCAAGACAGCCGCGCATTGCCCGCCCTTGTGTCGGACGCTGTTGTAGGCAATCCCATAGGAAGATTCTTTGACCAGTCTGTCGGCCAATTCTTGCGAGGCGGCGTAACTTGTCCGACTGTAGATTTGCGGCAACTTTCTCTGCATACCCCTGATGTCATGCAGGTGGCCGTCGAGATCGGCGGTCAGGACCCGCATCTCAAGCCGCATCGCTACCTCCTGGGTGCGGCTCATAAAGATTTGGCGGTGATGCTTGGTTTCCTCGACAGCCGTCGGAAGCGTTCGCGCCGCATAATAGATTCCATGCTGGCCGTTGCTGAAACGGCTTCCTTCCGGATTCCTATATGTGAAAGGGGCCATGATGTATTCGCTGCCCGGCCCGGAGATCAAGTCCACGGGGGCGACGATGGCGACTTCTCCACGCTCTTGCCGCAGGCGCTCGTTCGTCATCAGCTCGAGATCGGAGACCACTTCGACGTCATCGGGATCGGCCACTTTTTCCAGTATGCGCTCATCGGGATAGCGGGTTGGAATAATGCGCCAGCAGGGCTCCCACTGAACGCGATTGACCGGGATGTTCATGCCCACCCGCCACGTTGAGCATCCAGATACTGCCTAACTACGTAGAGGTCGCTCACGTGCCCTGAGAGCATACGGTCCAGCGCGGACTTGCCGCCGAAGATAGGCGCCGTATTGGGTTTTTTAATCCAGGCATCAGCCGAGTCCTCATTAGGCAGGAGAATGTGGAGCGCCTTGAATATCCCCAGGAGATACGAAATTCTCTCCAGCGTATCGAGAGACAGATGTCCGTCCTGGTCTTTTTTCCAGTTGAAGAAGGTTGAACGCGCTGAAACACCCAGCAGCTTCATTTGCTCTTTTACGTCCAGGTTCCACCGCTGCGCGAGGCGAAAGAAAGCTCTAAGCGCCGGGCCGGACGCGGTCTTCGGGTCTAACTTCCTGGGTAGCGTCTGTGTGATTCCCATAGAGCCTCCTTCGATAATTATATTGTAAGTCCAATTATGGACTTTGTCAAGAGTATTTGGACTAAACGGTAATTAAGGGGACGCCATACTTAATTCAGCGGAGGTGCGCTGTCCCCATTTCTTCTAGTGAATTAAATACCCTATCACCGGATTTCGCGCGATTTCTTTTTCTTCCGGCTGGGCGCGGGTAGATTTTTCAATTTTTTCACAGCCGCTTCAAAATCCTTTTCCGCCTGCGAGGGCTCGACGAGTTGCGCACGGTGGAATTTCTCGAACTCCATCTCCGCCTTCTGCGCCGCCTGTTCATGCGAAATCTTTCCGGCATGATTGAGAATGTCCCGTCCACTCAGGCGCAGAAAATCGTCCAGTTTCGCAATCCAGTCCCGCATATACATGGGCCTGCGGTTCAAGGCCTGGAGTTCCGCCAACTCAAGATAGGCGGTTACGATGCGGTTGAGCGCATCAAGTTCCTCTGGAGATAGATAATTTTTCGCGATGACAGCTTCCGTCTTGCTGGGCTTGGCGCCTACCCAATTGGTCATTCCCATCTGGGGCTTTGAAGCGTCTGCTCGGGCGTCAATGACCTCGGCCGCAGTCTGGCCGTGCGCCGCCCAGTGCATTTTGTTTTGCACCGTGGCGAAAAATTGTTGCGACGCTTTCGCGTTGGGATCATAGTCGATGCTTGTCGCGTAAATTTCCAGAACTTTGCGCCAGAAAACTTTTTCCGATGATCGGATGTCCCGGATACGCGCCAACAATTCTTCAAAGTAATTCCCGCCTCCACGCCGCTTCAACCGCTCATCATCCATCGCAAAGCCCTTCACGATATATTCGCGTAGCCGCTGCGTAGCCCAGATGCGAAATTGCGTGGCCTGATGACTATTGACCCTATAGCCCACGGCGATGATGGCATCGAGGTTATAGTATTTGGCCGAGTAGATTTTTCCATCGCGGGCAGTATGTTCCAAAATGGAACATACTGAATCTTCCGAGAGTTCCCCCGTTGAGAAGATGTTGCCCAAGTGTTTCGTGATAGTTGGGCGTTGAACTCCAAAAAGTTTCGCTAGCGTCTTTTGAGTTAGCCAGACAGTCTCGTTTTTTAAAAACACCTCCACTTTTACCGTCCCGTCCGGAGCGGTGTAAAGAAGGAATTGATTATGATCGCTCATGGTTTTATTCTTTATGATTTCCAGTCTCAATGACAATCTTGGATGAATGGCCCTTGCTATTTATACGATTCAAGGCCTTATTTTGTTCCATTGCGGGAGGGGTTGGGTTCGTTCCGCAATCAAAGGGTAAAAGCTGTCTCGATGATTTCGTCATGGAGTCTCGCTGTTGGGGTTTTCTTGCCCATCGGTTTCGTTGTCGGAGGATATTTCCAGCGACACGATGGGAGCCAGAGATGCGCCGATGAGCCCTTGCAGGTCGCCATACATTCCCGATGTATTATGGATAACCCGTTGAATCTGTTTTTCCCGCTTAGCCCACGTCCTTTCCATGGCGCGTTTTTCGGAATCGAGATCGGTTTTCATCGCGACGAAGGCTTCCACGATAGCTTCAACGCGGTGCCGGAACTCGGGGCCCGAGAGATAGCGGTAAATTAATTCCATTTTTTCGCCCTTGCCGGCCATGGCGTTTTGCACTTGCGCTAGCTGCGTGATGCCGGCGCGCAGGGCCGTTGAGAGTCCGACTAAAGACGGGAAATCCGTCACCCAAATGCCTTCATATTGCCCGATGTGGTTGACGCCTTTCGGCAAGACGGTGGAGACAATAACTCCAAAATCGGCTTTCGCCTCTCTCATGTCATCCTTGAGTTTTTGGACCCAAGCGTCGCTCCAGGCCTTGGTGCGCTTGGATTCCCAAAGGATACTTCCATGAGTTTTTCCGGAAGAGGAACACACCCGTTGAAGGGCGTCCGCGCCGCGCACGCCCTTGGCGACCGGCTCGATTTCGTCAAAGCGGAAACTTGAGCGGAGAATTTCTTCCAGCGCCAATTCCTGGACTTCTCCTTGAGCCTGTTGCGATCCCTGTTCGGCTTTTCGCTTCAAGTCCTCGATCTGCTTTCTCATGTCGTCAAGCTGCTTGTCTTTCTCGCGGTCGCGCAGATGATGCTCTTCGGCGGCTTTGGCCAGCGCGTCCTCGCGGATTTTAGCGCGCTCTTCATCGAGCTTTCGCTCAAGCTCCAATGCCAATGAGCGCTCGCGGTCCTCAAGTTCCCGCTGTTTCTTCCGGAATAGAATTTCGTTTTCTCGGGCCGAATCGAGCTGTTTGGTCCGCTCTTCCAGTTGAAGTTTGAGGTCATTGAGCGCTGTCTGTTGTTCTCCCAATGCCTTGGCCGCGGCCTCTTCCCGAATCTTTGCCCGCTCTTTATCAAGAGTCCGCTGAACCTCTAGTTTTAATCCGCTCTCGCGCTCCTCGATTTCGCGTTCGCGCTTGCGCAGGGCTAATTCCTGTTTGCGGGCGTCCTCAAGAAGCTTGGCTTTTTCCTCAAGCTGGGATTTTAAATCCTTCATGTCGTGAGCCAAGGTTTCCTCGGCTCGTTTCTTGGCCGCTTTCTCAATGGCCGCGCGTTCGCCAGCAAGAGCTTGAGCTTGCTCTTTCTTTAAAGCTTCAATCGCGGTTTCATGCTCATGCTCTTTCCGCTTGTTTTCAGATTCAAAATCTTTGCGAAGTTTTTCCTCGATGGGATGAGTCAAAGCTTCGGTCAGTTGAATTTTTTTGCCGCAATGCGGACATAGGATCGATTGGTCGGTCATTGGAGACTCCGAACATCTGTATACAGTTTTCTTAGGTGCTCATCAGACATATCCAAAATTGGTTCATACATGAAAGAATTGAGATGAATGTTCTCGGGAGTCATTAGCATTACGCGTTCAATCACAGCAATCGCATCAATGTTCGCGACATACTTTTCTCGGAACAGTTTAAACAGCTTATAGGTCTGATGGGTTGCAATGCCGGAAACCATCTTTTCATCTGCAATCTTTTCAATCATAAATTTCTCGGCCGCGAGCCGAATGGCAATCGACAGGACAATCTTGTTTTCGAAATTTATTCCATCAGAAGCCTTTAGGCAATCCGTTGCTTCCGCGCCAATTACCTCAATGACCTTCTTATTGCCATCGGGACACGAACCGCTAATCCCGAAGATAGCCGTGTAAATCTTTGCCAAGTCATCTTGGGTAATAGCGTCAGAGTCTTTCTTCCAATGCAAAAGCGAAGTAAGTTTCAAGTAATCCGGATCGTTCTCTCCCTTGGTGTATTCGATAAGGTTTCGAATGAACGGGATGGAGGCCACGCGCTTTCTAGCATCATTGAAAAAATTTAGCTTCCAATCCTTCGTGAAGACGTTCTTGATCCCCTCAGCTCTATTAAGACTCAGGCCGGTGTCAGTTTTAGATGTCATGAAGCACTGCGAATAATGCACGAATCGGCTGTTGATGGTTCGGAAGAAATCAAAATTGTGCGTAAGGATGATCAAAGAGAAGCTGGGGTCCTCAGAGATTTCCTTGAGGTACTCGACGATGGCGTATTTATTCCTGTAGTCGAAAGAATCGGCAATATCATCAACTATAAAAAGAGTTTCCTGCTTCGACTTCCGTCGCGCCTCGACTTCGAAGATGATGTTCAATACATAGAGGGCCTTCTTCTCTCCAGTGCTTAACGCCTGCAGAAGTTCATCCCTGCCGACCAGTGCAGAGTCTTCTCCATCCTGAAATGTAAAACCTAAACTTAAGAGCGGCTCCCGACCCAACATGACGTCAATCCTGTTCTTGGCCTCAAGTTTAAACGGGACATGGAACCGGCTATTAAAAATATCGATTACCCTTTCCCATTGCGTTCGCTCTTTCCTCGCAACCTCTTTGATCTCATTCTCCCGCTTCTCGACGGTTCGATATTTTTTAATGAGATCATTATAGAGATCAATTTTTGTGTAAAAATATGATTTCCAAATCGCCACTCGGAAGGCTTTCACATCTGAGAGAGCCGGAAGTATTTTCTCATTCCTTAACAAGTAGTCATTGAAATCTCGAACACTGGTGTTTTTATTAATTTGCTTCTCAATTTCCGTAAATCTCTTTTTTAGTTCCTTATCCTTAAGAATCTGGTTCTTTTCTTCGTCAATAAGTTTCTCCAACTCGTCCTGACTTAAAATCTCCTTCTTAGTGGCCGCATTCAGAACAATCGAGTGTTTCGCTTCGAAGAATCCGTTGTCAGACAGATTTTTGGCAATAGTGGTCGCATTGTAATAGTTAAAGATGCCCCTTTTAAAGTAACTGGAAGCTGCAAGTAGTTCGTTATACTTCTCGACATACTCTTTAATTGCGCCCTTGAAGTCTTTAGTATTTAAAAACGCTTGCACTTTGTCATCAAATATCTGGTCGTAAGCGATGTCTGAGTATGGAGCGTCCTTCTGCACTTTCATATCATTCTCAATTCGAAAAAGGGCTTCTTTAAACTCTCTGTCATTTTCCGTAAAGCTAAAGGTCAACGAGATTTCCTTTTCCAAATCCTTCTTCGAACCAGATAACTCTTGAATACTCTTTAGGAACAAATTTTTCGCTGCTTCAATGTCTACATGTAGGGTTTCGTATTCTTTCCGTAATGCCGAGTTAACAAGAAGTGTTGATGTTTTTTCCGTGTGACCAAACACTTCGTCGTACGGTTTGATCGCAACGATCTTCTCTCGCGCGACCTCAGCACCACTTTCATCAATGATTTCTCGAACTGAAGTCCGCGCTGGAAAAATGCGGTCCTTGGGTGGAGCGCCCTCGCTCAAGTCTTTAAACGTGCTCGCAAAGGAGCTTTTCATCGCCCCATTTGGCGCATAAATGGCGATTACTCGGTGTTTCGAAAAATCAAAAGTATGTTGCAGTTGTTTTATGCCGTAACAATTCTCAAGATTAATTTTTAAAGTTTTCATCTATTTAACTCCAAGTATCTATAATTCTCGTTTTTGGCTATGGGAGAGTAAGCTCCATTATCCACAATCTTTACACCTCATCCGCCGTCACCGCTACGGCGAAGGGAACGCCGAGGGAGTCGAAATGTTTTTGGCCGCAGCGAACTTTGTCGGCCTCGGAGGTGCGGAGTTTTAGAAAATCTCGCGTTGCCTTGGTCTCGCGCGCGAGGTAAAGGGTCTCGCCATTTTGTTTAAGAATCGCCCAGTCGGGATTGTATTTGCCGACAGGCGTGTCGATCTCAAACCAGCCGGGAAGTTTTACAAAGAGCTTGATGTCTTCTCGCTCGTCTAAGCGCTTGGCGAACTCGCGTTCGACTTCGGAATCGTAAACCACATATTCATAAACCGATTTTTTGACCTCAAGAGCGTTCAAGTAATTGACCAGCTCTTCATTTTTAAACCGCAACATCTCCCATTCGGAGTCCGCCCCGGCTCCCTTAATCCGCTCATACTTAATTCCATCCACTAACAGGCAATGCAACTCATGTTTGAGAATAGAGGCCACGGCGTCCATGAAGCGCTGCGGATTATTAAAAAATTCGGACAAGCGGCCTGAAGCCTTGAGAATTCGCGCAAGAGTCGAGCGAGTGAGTTCCGTTTCATTTTGCAAATAACCAAGAATATCTGGAATCGGACGATTTTCATAATCTGCCAAATCTTCAACCGTGCTCGCCGCCGCGACTGTTACCCCGCCCTTGATCACGCCCAAACGGCCAGCGCTTATTCGCACGCTCGGTTTTTCAATGCGCTCCATCCTTTTTAAGGCGTCTGTCGCTTTTTGAATAAGAGCCTCGGTCTCAAATTCCACGCGATAAGTCGTCCTGGGGTTGATCCGCTTCCAAAGCTCTTGAAATTCCGGGCTAAGGGTCACTTCTTTTTTGAGATGATTAGGCCTTTCGTCTTTCTCTTTTCGGATATGGCGTTCGATCTGATAGGCCGAGAGTAAATCGATGACGGCGGGGCCCAGCTCGCGGTATTTTTTAGGCATTTCAAGCTTAAAATCTTTTCGTTTGGGATCAAAAGCGGGCTGGATGCGGCCCTCGGCGTCAAAAATATTTTGGCGAACGAGTTCCGCGCGAATCAGTTCGGCCGCCTCTCGGCCAATGGGCTGTTCTTTCCCATCCACGACACGAATTAACTTGGCGATGGCGGTCAAAGGCACTTTGCCGAAACTCACGCCGCAATCTTCTTCATATTCCTTTTGAAGAGCCTTCGCGAAGTCCTCGTAGCTCTCATTAGCCATGACGTAAAGTTTGTTGATGGATTCATCAAAAACGCGCAAGCCGTTTTGGTCGACGGGAAGCCTTAAACCCCGTCCTATCTCTTGGCGTTTTTTCATCGCGCTTTTAGTTTCGTTGAGCGTGCAAATCTGGAACACATTGGGATTGTCCCAGCCTTCCCGCAAAGCGGAGTGGCTAAAGATAAAGCGCAGAGGCTCATCCAGCGACAAAAGTCGTTCTTTTTCTTTCATGATGAGGTTATAAACCTCATCATCAAGCTGAGTGTCCCCGCGCGTGTCTTTAAGAACGCCTTTTTTGTCTTGGGCGAAATAGCCGTTGTGAAGTTTCTCAATCGGCTCTTTAAGCCACGGCAAATCTCGAAAGCGCTCTTCCTTAGCCAACTGAGTGAGTTCAGTTTCAAAAGCTTCGGCGAACTTGCCTTTGACGGATTTGCCTTCGGCGTCATAATCGCGATAATTCGCCACGCGGTCGATAAAAAAGAGGCTCAACACCTTGATCCCGCGTCCGCGCAGTTGAATTTCTTTTTCCAGATGCCTTTTAACCGTGTGCCTAATTTGAGCGCGCCAAACATCATCCTGCATTCCGCCGATCTCTTCTCCCAGCCGCAGCGTGCGGCCATTGCTCAAGCGAATAAATTCGGAACCCGGCTCGGCGTTGATTTCGGCGATGGAATAGCCGTCGGCGTAATTGGCCCGCTCATTAGACAAGGCGAATAAATCGGAGCCTTGCTTAATGGGAACCGATTTTTCTTTCGGGCCATCGGCAGTCTGAACATGGATGCGGAGCCTGGCCTTGAGGCTGGGCTTGTAATCAATTCGTTCGACACGCACAAAAGCGTCGTTGGCCGCGCCTTGGGCCTCGGCGCTGGCGACCACGATTTGCTTGACCAGCTTCAGTTCAAAGGCCCGCACCGGATCAAGTCGGTACACGAGATTGTAAGGGTTGCGGTGAGTGGCCGAGTAGCGCAATGTGCACAAGGGATTAAGAGCCTTAATAGCCTCTTGTGACTTTTCGGTTGAGTCGACGCTTTGCGGCTCGTCAATAATCACGATCGGACGCGCCGCTTGGACAAATTCTATCGGCTGGCGGCCAGAAAGTTTGTCGCTCTCTTTATAGATGACATTGCTCTTTCGCTCATCATCAGTTCCGGAAAAATTCTTGCGGAACGCGTCGATATTGATAATGAGAATTTGAAGAGCGTTTCCCGTGGCGAATTGGCGAAGGCGGTTGACTTTTTTCGCGTCATAAACGAAATGCTCGAACGGCAAATGATTATAAAGCGCGCGGAAATGTTCGGCGGTGATCTCGATATTTTTCAGCACGCCTTCCCGAACGGCGACGCTCGGAACGACGATAATGAATTTTTGAAAGCCGTATTTGCGAGAAAGCTCGAAAATCGTCCGCAAATAGACATAGGTCTTTCCCGTGCCCGTCTCCATTTCGACTGAAAAATGCGGACACGCGCGGGATTGATTGGCTGGGACATCGAACAATTCCCACGCTTGAGGAGGCGCCGCGGGATCTAGAACTTCGATATCATTTTGCGTTTGAACAACGCGCAGGTTCTCGCGGAGCTTATCTTCGGCTAAAAGCAGCCGATTTCCAATGCCGAGTTCCGTCATCGCCTGCCCTTCAAAAATACCCTCGAACTCGCCCAGTTTAATGACGGAGTAGTCTGAAACGCCGCGAGGCTGGCCGTTAAAAAGCTCGCAAACAGCGGAAACCGCGTCAATTTGAAATTGCTGATTCGCGTCGAATTGAAGTTTCATGCCTTTTCTTCCGCCTTGGTATAGGCTTGGTCTGGATGGTTGGGAGATTCAGGATAGAGAAGCCGAAGGCTTCCTTCGCGCACCATCGGCGTCAAATACGCATTTCTCAGATTCTGAGGATTTCGCTTTAAAAAACGCGAGAGAGATTCAAGAGTAAGAAAGCGCCCTTGGCAAAGTTGTTTCAACACAGCCGTCATTTCTTTGGCTGATACCTTTTTCTTTGAGGCAACTGGGGCCGCTAATTCCCGCAGGGCGATATCCTCCGCCAAACCTGAGGAGTCGGCTGCCAAACCTGAGGAGTCGGCTGCCAAACCTGAGGAGTCATCTCCAGAACCGGATGAGCCTACAGGTGAAGGGAGATGATAACGAGTCCAGCGGCGCCGATTATCGGATTCCAATAGACCCTGCTCGCGGAGTTCAAACAACATTCGAGAAATATCCGCAGGATGATCGCTCAAAAGCTCCTGTAAACGCGTGTTTGAAACTTCCCCCTCTATTTCCGCGGTCGCCATGGCCTGTATTTGGGAAGCCGTTAAGTGATCAAGACGGGATCCGAAAAGCTTGCGCAAATGCTCAAGAGTCGTATCAGGTATTAAGCTGACCATGGGAAGAATTATTTTGACCCGATCAGGATTTATTTGAAACCCTATGAGGGGAAGCCTCCATTGGCGGCTTTTCCAACCGGCGCGAATCTTGTCCACTCCCGAGCCCGCTTGTTCGCCGCCTCCAATCATAAGAAACATTTTTTGTAAGGCCTTGTTGCGGCATTCGCTGACTCCGCCACGACGGAATTGCTCTAATGACACCAACAAAGTTCCCGGATTTTCTAAAATAAATTTATCCGGATAGCGCTCAAAAACGATCCCGCCGGGCGCCGAATAGTCGGCATGGATAAGAGAGTTCACGAAGGCCTCGCGCAAAGCCTCATGCGCTGGGGTTTCATCCCGGCGCATGCCGCCCTCAATTTGAAAAGGCGCGGGAAGTCCCGCGGAAAGTTTAGGCCAAACGCGCAAGTAAAATTGAAACACATTAGCTTCCCAGGTTCCATCCGGATAAACCCTGTCGGTCCAGCGCGTTTTAGGATCCAACTTTTCTCGATAATCAACGAAATAATTCGGCGCCGCCTCCGGATCCCGAATAGCTTTGTCTTTTCCAAACATCAAGAGTCCGGCCAGAGTCAGGCCTTCCGCGCCGCTGACGCGATCCTTTCTCCAGCCGCCCAAGCGCTCCAGTAATTCTTTGTCTGGAAGAGAAAGCCATGCGTGTTCGCCCTTTGAAGAAAGAAAGCGTTGGCGATATTGAGTCAAACTGGCCAGATCAATATCTTCAAGCGAAAATCCTTTGAGAATTCGATGGTCCGCGGGCGTCGGATCGGCGTCAGCCAGCATACGGCGAACTTCATCGTCCGCGCAGCGGTAATCTCCTTCATGATTGCGGCGATAAGAGTTTCCAAAAGGGGTTGGACCAAGATAAACCGGGCGAATGCCGCGCTCCGCACGCGGAACACGGATGGAGAGAAGTCCGGAACCCTCTAGAGGCACGACTTGAACATCCGCGTTCGCCAACAAGCAACGGCTCACTTTCTGCCGGTTGTTGAGGCCATCCCAGAGAATTTTTTGATACCCCTGCAACTGAGGCTCGGTCAGGCCATCCAAGCGAACTTCATCGCCGTCTTGGCGCGCCCCTAAAACAATAATCCCGCCTTCGCTATTGGCGAAAGCGCTATAGGTCTCCCAAAAACTTCCTGGAAATCCGCCACGCGCGGATTTAAACTCCCAGTCGGTGTTTTCGCCTACGCCGGCCGCCTCTAAAATACGGTTGAGCAAATCCGCGTTCATTTCTAAATGGTCTTAAAGCTCGCGATGCCCTTGGTTTTGAATGTTTGGACGGCGTTTGTCTTGAGCTGGTCGTTTCCCTCAAAACCCTCATCCAAACAAACCACGCGCTCGGGTTTTTTATCGGCTATCGCGCGGATGAGTTCAAGCGTCAGCTTCCGTTCAAGGCAAATCAGAAAAGCGCCGCCGGCCACGGCGAAAACCGTAAAACCCGCAAGGCGGATTTTTTCAATCGGAGCGGTAAGAGGATATCCGTCTTTGAGCAGAATTTCATAGAGGATGTCATCCGGCGTCCGCCCCGGTCGCAGATGATCGATATGCAGTTCGAGCTGTTTTTCCAGAGTTTTTGAATCGTGGGAGACGTCGGCATTCCAGGTTTTGAAATTCGACTCGGCCAATTTGAAAACGCGAAAGCCGCGATCTTGCTTTTTTTCGCCGTTGAGGCCGAGTTTGCCGGAATCGTCATCGTTTAATTTCTTGATCACCCGCCGCACGCGCTCTTTAGTGATATCGGCGATGGTCTTGAGCCCCGCCTTATAGGCCGCGCTCTCGGGATCGCACGGCTCGGGAAGCTGAACCAAAATAAACTTGCGGTTTCCGCCGTCTTGCTTGTTTAAATCAAGCACGGCATGGGCAGTAGTTCCGGAACCTGCGAAGAAATCGAGAATAATGTCATCGGTTGAAGTTGTTCCAAGATTCAAAAGTGGTTTCAAAAGCCCAGTTGGCTTGGGAAAAGAAAATATGTGCGCATCATTAAATATCTCAAGAAATTCATTTGTCCCATGCTGTGTATAAGCGTTATCGATAATTGAGAATGCTTTGCTTTCCCGCAAATTACCTTTTTCATCCTTCAAGTATTGCTTAGTATGCACGGACCAACTATTATCCTTATTGTATAGGAACTCCAGTTCGTTATTTTTTAAGGCTTCGGCAACACGATCTTTGGACCAAAGCCACTGACGCTTTGGCATTACTTGCTTGCCATCAGGGGCCAAAATAGGAAACACTAGGTTCTTTCTCTCGCCCATACTTTTAGTTGCTTCAAGAGGATGAGTTCGGTATGGACCACGTTTTTCAAAGTTGTTGTCTTTTAGTTTGTAATAGTGTTCGATAGATTCTTGTTTTTGCGGAACAAACAGTGGCTCAATGCTTTCAATGTCACGAGCATAACAGAGGATATATTCATGTATAGAAACCAAGTGTTTTTCTTTAGCACCTCCCCCATATCTTTTTTTCCAGATGATATTCTCAAGGAAATTCTCTTCACCAAAAATATCATCGCAAACCTTCTTGAGGTTATCGAATTCAAAATCGTCGATACTGATAAATATCAAACCATCCTCTCGCAATAAATTCCTCGCCAGATAGAGGCGCGGGTACATCATATTGAGCCATTTGGAATGAAAACGGCCATCGGTGTCGGTGTTGGTTCCGAATTTCCGGCCTTCGGCGTCCGCTTGGCCGGTGTATTCGAGATAGGTCTGCAAACTTTCTGAGAAATTATCGGGATAGATAAAATCGTTGCCCGTGTTGTAGGGCGGGTCGATATAGATCATCTTGATTTTGCCGAGATAGGACTTTTGCAAAAGCTTGAGCGCTTCAAGATTGTCGCCTTCGATGATGAGATTTTCAGTCGCGTCGAAATTGACGCTTTCCTTTGGAGCGGGAAGTAAAGCGCCGAGGCTCGGCTTTTGGATGGTCTTAAAGCAATCGGCCTTGCCCGGCCAATTCATGCCGTAGCGCTCCTTGCCCGCGTCCACGGTTTCCCCCAACGCGCGCTTAAGCCGATCAAAATCAATTTTCCCGCCTTCGGTGCGCGCCTCGGGAAAAAGCCGGGCGAGTTCCCGGCGTTTCTCTTCGGCGATGTCTTTTGACCGTAAATCCAATTTCTCCGGCTGTTCAGCCGTGGCGCGCGCTTTTTTTGCCATTTCCTTATCGGTCGTCATAATCGTAGTCTATCTTTTTTATTTCAAGGATGAGAAATGCGAATTGAACTCCTATTGTTTTGGAAACGATTTTGTTACGGTAATTGCGGCTTAATGGGGGCTGGGCTGGGAAATTCAAAAATGCCAGCATCAGGTTTTTTGATTGGAGGAGGAATTAACGGCATTGGTCCCGGCATCGCAAGTTTTATAAAAGCGCGGTTCAGGTGATTTTCAATGATTTTCGCGGCAGGTGTCATCGTGAAGGTAATCGTTGTCGAATGAAAAACCGACAAAACAAGATCCTGCAACGTCTTGTCATCTTCCAAAGGCACAATCTTAAAGCCGATGGATTGGCATTGAGCCATATCAAAATGTCTGCTATGACTCATGTGGCGACTGTGATCCACAAGCTCCACAATCGCTTGGACAACACTCCGCAGGCCCTTGACAAATTTCCTATTTCATGGTATTTTCCTAAGTAGGAAAATATAACTATGCAGGAAAATAATCTAATCTCTGAAAAGGACATCCTAGACCTGTTGGACGTCCGGAAGGGCCTTTATGCCCCCCTTGCGATTGTCGCGATTGACAGGAAAGTCGGCAAGGGCCAATCTGATGCCAAGATCACTTTGAGCTTTCGAGGCCGCAAGGTTTCTTTCCTCGCGGAAGTTAAATCCCGCACGGCGCCGAAAATCATTAGCGAAGGTCTTTGGCGGCTTAAGAACTATCCAAACCGGAGCGAGCGGAATCTTCTCTTAGTCGTCCCCTACCTTTCAAAAACAATTCAGGAACTGCTTAATGAGGAAAACATCAGCGGCATTGATTTGAGCGGCAACTACATGATCCAGACCTCTGAGGTGGTCGCCGTGCGACTCGATCAAAAGAATCAATTTCCCGAGTCTCAGCCGATCAAGAAAATCTTCTCGGGGAACAGTTCGATTGTCGGGAGGCTTTTCCTGACGGCGAGCAAACAATACGAATCGGTTAACGCAGTCAATTCCGCCATAAAGGCGTTCGGCGGAAATCTTTCGTTATCCGCCGTTTCTAAGGTTTTGAGCGGTCTTGAAGACGAACTCATCATCGAAAAAAGTCGGGGAAAGATTTTCCTGCTTCAACCCGAGAAACTGCTACAAAAGCTTCAGGACGATTATCGCCCGCCCAAAGTGACGGCCGAGATACGGCTTCAACTTCCTCTAAAAGGCCTCAATAGCCTTCAGGATCTCAACAAGGCGTTAGCGCCCTCAACCCGGTGGGTTCTTAGCGGGGAGAGCTCGGTCGAGCGCTATGCCGTCACCACCCGCGCCGAAATTTCAACCGTTTACGCGACCGCGCTGGGAACATGGAGTCAATATGAGAATGATCGCTTCTATAATGTGATCATGAAGCGAACTTTGGATTCCTTTCCATACTTCGACGCGCGGGAAAATAATCGCCTGCGCTGGGCTTCCCCCATTCAATGCTATCTCGAGCTTTCCAAGATGGATAAACGCGAAAAGGAAATCGCGGAAACCGTGCGCGAAGCCATATTGACAAAACTGAAATGACGCCTGACGACAACGACCCGTTGCTACGCCAGCTTCTTGAGATTGTCCGTGAGCTGGACGCGGAGAATATTCCCATTATTCTCGGCGGCGGAATGAACCGTTATCTGAGCCAGAAGTATATGAGTAGCCGGATGCCGCGCTATCCTTTCGATCTGGCGACGCGCTCCACCAATGACCTGGACATTTTCCTTTCCTCGGGGCTCATTGTAGATGCGGGCAGAATGGAAAGGCTGCGTCTAGTGATTGAGCGCCTGCACTATAAGGTTATCCCCAAAGCCAAGAACTTTCAATTTGCAAAGGAAGTGGACCTCTACGGACAAAAGCAAACGGTTAAGATCGACCTCTTGGCCGCGCCGCCGCAGGATGCGGATAGGGCCAAGGTCGATATCAGTAAGCCCCGCATTAAGCCTAAGGGCGCCAAGGACATCCACGCTTATTTGACCGATGAGGCGAAAGGCATTGAAATCGGCAAGCTGGCCGTGGATATCGGACTTTTGGACCCGGAGTTGAAACTCAAGCACGAGATTTTATTTCTGCCTTCGGCCTTCAATACCTTGATTCTCAAGCTCCACGCCTTCGCGGATCGCAAGGACAGAGAGGACAGCGATTTCGGTCGGCATCATGCCTTGGATATCTTCGCGACCGTGGCTAGAATGAACGAGAGGGACTGGAAAATCGCCCAAGGGCACCTTGCTTCGCATCGAGGCCAAGATTATCTGACCGAGGCCCTTCGCATCCGAAAGGAAAACTTCTCCCAGCGGTCCGACATTGGATCAATTCGTCTCCAGGAAAACGAATCCTACCAACAGAATCGACGAATCTACGATCAATATTTAGAGTTTTTTATTAAAGACCTGGTCGATCTTTTCCCGGATTAAACTGGATATTGTCGTGCGGTACGCACAACCTTTCCGGCTATGGCAGGCTGTGGCAATAGGAACTAAATTTGGTGTCCAAAAAGTGTCCATACTGGGTCAAAAACGGCAAAACAGAAAAAAAGCCCGTCAAAATGGAGTAACGCGGTTTCTCGACGAGAAATCAAGCTAAAACAAGGAAAACAGAGGTGGGTCAAAATCCAGAGAAAAGGCCTTTTTCCCATTGCGAACGAGGCGCTCTCCCAGCTGAGCTACACGCCCATTATCGTGATTATACAATACTTTTTTGACTATCCTGGCCGCTTATCTTCCTTCGGTATCGATGTTCCCAATGTCGGAATTCCCGATATCGGAGTTTGTATTCATGTTGGAGTTGAGTTGATTAAGATCATTGAGATCGGAATTGATTTGATTGGAATAATCGTCCTCAAAGTTTTTAAGGTCGGGACCGCTGTTGCCTGAACCGACCGGGGTTTCCGCGTCTGAATTCCTGCCACGCACTTGCAAGGCCGCTTGAGAAACGCGCTCCTCTGAATCTATCAGGGATTCTATCTGCTTTTTTAAAGTAGGAGAGACTGGGAACGGAGGATTTGGAATCTCTATCTTCTTGGCGACAGTTCCGGAAGAAACCGCATCCAAGTTATCACCCGAGGAATCGGGAGAACTCTTTTGAGAGAAGGCCGCAATTCTTCGAGCAGGGGAAAGCGCCACCGGAGAAGATTTGCGCGAGTAAAACAAATAGATCGCGACCCATAGAGTGGCCATCACGATCCAAAATTGGTAGTTTTTCTTCATTGTTTTCTCATTATATGCAAAATCCTAACAATAAATCATATGATATGAGTAATATCGGAGGCAAAGAGGAAAATGAAAAAAAATAAGATCTTTATCGCTGTTGTTCTATCGCTTTTATTCTCAACTCGCTTAGCTCTCGCGGCTCCTTACGGGGAATACCGCATCACGCCGCGGCGGTTTGAAAACTTCACCGTTCTCAGCGGAAAATCGGGAAAAGTCCTCAGATACTACGGCGGCCCCGTGATTTCGCACGTCAAGGTTTTTATTGTGTTTTGGGGAAATCAAGTGGGCACCGAGCTTGAGACAAAGCTCGCGCCTTTTTACCGCTCGACTCTCGACAGCCAATACATGGACGTTCTTGCCCAATATAAAACGGATATTCCAGCCGTGGACGGACGGAAAGGAACCGGACAAACCATCGGCCACGGCCGCTTAATCGGACAGAAAATGATTGAACCGCGTAATCAAGCGCCAACTCTGACCGATGGAATGATCCAAAAAGAACTTTCCGCTCAAATCGCCGCGGGAGTTTTGCCCTCTCCGGATGCCAACACCCTTTACATGATCTATTTCCCGCTCGGAATCCGCATTGAGGGGCCGGGCGGATCGGGAAACTCCTGCGAAACCTTTGACGCCTACCACGACGGATTTAAAAGCTCCCAAGGCGACTCAATTTTCTACGGCGTCATGCCCGATTGCGGATTGGATTTTGCCGCCGCGACAGAAGTGTCTTCGCATGAGACAATTGAGGCCGTCACCGATCCCTTTCCGACGCCGGGAAATCATCCCGCGTATCCGCAGGCTTGGAATTCAATTAAGGGAGATGAAGTCGCCGATTTATGCCAGATGCGGTCGCCGTCTTACGTCTCGGGAAGCGTCACAAGCGTAGTGGCAAGACCGTGGGACAATTCCACCAATGCTTGCGCCAAGGGGCCCTGGACGAATGAAACGTCTTTGCGCGCCGCCCTTTCAAGCGGGGTTCACGCGAACACTCTCCCAATCCTGCATACCTTGTCTTCGCTTAATCCAAACGCTCTCTGGATGGAGCGATAGGAATAGAAAAGCCGCTTAATATCTAAGCCAAGGTTTTTAAATCAATTGAAAACCGGTAGCGGACGTCGTTATTCATCATCCGCTCGTAAGCGCGGTTGACGTCTTGAATTTTGATGACCTCAACATCGGCCAAGACCTTGTGCTGCTCGCAAAAATCCAGCATCTCCTGAGTTTCAGGAAGGCCGCCGATTAAGGAACCCGCCAACGTTCTGCGCCCCATAATCAAAGGGAAAGCGGACACCTCTAGCGGAACCGGAGAAGCCCCGACCAAGACCAAGGCTCCGTCTAACTTGAGCATCCCCAGCGCGGAATTTAAATCATGCTTGGCGGAAACCGTGTCAATAATGAAATTTAAATGTCCGGCCATCTTGGATGCGGCATTGACATCAGCCAAAAGAACGAATTCATCGGCCCCCAATCGTTTGGCGGCCTCTTTTTTGGACGCAGAATGGCTCAAGACAAAAACCTCGGCGCCCAGAGCCTTTCCAATTTTGACCGCCATATGCCCCAGGCCTCCCAAGCCTAAAACTCCAATGCGCGAATTTTTCCCAACCTTAAAACGCTTAAGAGGAGAATAGGTGGTTATTCCGGCACACAAAAGAGGCGCGACGCGCTCAAGGGGAAGGCCCTTGCCAATCTTGAGAACAAAATTCTCATCCACCACGATATGGGATGAATACCCTCCTTGGGTCGCTAGTCCATCCCGGCCAACGCTGTTATAGGTAAATGTCCCAGGCCCCGCGCAAAATTGTTCAAGGCCTTTTTGGCAAGGCTCGCATTTGCGGCAAGAGTCAACCAAACAACCTACTCCGGCAAAATCTCCTTCCTTAAATTTTTTCACGTCTTTTCCCACACGGGTCACTCGTCCCGCGATTTCATGGCCCGGAACCATGGGGTAGACCGCTGCACCCCATTCGTTTCGAGCCGAATGAATGTCGGAGTGACAAATTCCACAGTAGGCAATTTCAATTTGAACATCCTTGGGCCCGAGCGCTCTCCGCTCAAATGAAAACGGCTCGAGTGGCGTCGTCGCGCTTTTGGCGGCATATCCATGACATTGGCTCATATTCTTTCTCCTAATGAAACGATTTTATCTACTTTACAAAATCGCGATTTTTATTTTCAAAAGATTGAGCCCAAAACACCCCATAATTTGCCAAAATAGAAGAAGGAACAGGGAAGGCTTGCCTTCCCGTCCAAAACTAAAAAAAGGAGAAAAAACCATGATCACCGAAACCAAAGAAATGAGCGCCGTGGATTATTTTAAGGCGAAACTTCAATTCGAGACGACTCCGCATGAACTGAGCTCCGCGCTTGAGAAAAAAAGTGTTTTCCTCGTGGATGTTCGGGACTCTGAGTCCTATAAAAAGGAACATATCACCGGTTCAGTGAATATCCCGTTTGCGGATATGATCAGCAACCTCTCCAAACTCCCCAAGGACAAGACCATCGTCCTCTACTGCTGGAACATCACCTGCGCCTTGGCGCCCAAAGCGGCCTTGATGTTGGCCGAAAAAGGATTCAAAGTTCAGGAACTGGTGGGCGGAATCGCGGAGTGGAAGTCAAAGGGCTTCTCGGTCGAATCGAGCAAATAAGCGGTCAATAAAAAGCCCCTCGGAATTAGATC
>JAKAQV010000130.1 GCA_021819565.1 bacterium
TCTAAACATTTCGCGATGACTCCCAAGGGAATCATTCAAACCCTTAAATTGCGCCGCCCCATTTATCAAAAGACGGCCGCATATGGACATTTTGGGCGCGAAGAGGAAGGTTTTGAGTGGGAAAAAACCGATCGCGCGGAAATTTTAAAATCCGAGGTTTTGGGGCGACCGAAGATTAAAGTCAAACGTCCAAGCGTTCTAGTTTAGGCCTTAGCCGTGAATAAAACTGTCAAAAACGCAGAAGAAGCCTTAAGCGGCATTTCTGACGGCGCGACGCTGATGATTGGCGGTTTTGGCCTTTGCGGATTGCCGGAAAAAATGCTTGAAGCCATCCAAAACATCAGCGCCAAAAATCTCACGATTATCTCCAACAATGCCGGAACCGATAATTATGGAATTGGGCTTCTCATCAAGAAAGGCCGCGTTAAAAAAATGATTATGTCATATGGCGGGGAATGCAAGGCTTTTGAGGAAGCGGCGCTCAAAGGCTTAATCGAGGTTGAGTGGACCCCTCAAGGCACATTGGCCGAGAAAATACGCGCCGCCGGCGCCGGAATCGGGGGTTTTTTCACTCCTACTGGATACGGGACCATCGTCGCCGGAGAAAAAGAGACCCGCAATATTGATGGGAAAAATTATGTCTTTGAAAAGCCTCTTTTCGCGGATTTCGCTCTCATCAAAGCCTGGAAGGGAGACACGCTCGGCAACCTCATCTACCGAAAAACGGCGCGCAATTTCAACCAGGCGATGGCCACCGCCGCAAAAACCGTCATTGCCGAGGTAGAAACTCTTGTCTTGCCAGGCGAGCTTGAACCTGACGCGATTCACACCCCGGGAACCTATATAGACAAAATTTTCCAAGGCGGAATATACGCCAAGCCCATTGAAAAATTAACCGTCCGTGAATCAGAGGCGGTCTTAAACTCTCATAATGGAGGAACGTCTCCGCGCGAAATTATCGCCAAGGCCGCGGCAAAACTTCTCAGAGACGGCGACTATGTCAATCTTGGCATTGGAATTCCTACTCTTATTCCCAATTTCTTGCCGCAAGATGTTCACATCGTTCTCCATACAGAAAATGGAATGCTCGGCTATGGGCCCTATCCCATAAAGGGAACCGAAGATCCAGACATTATCAACGCCGGAAAAGAGACCGTCACTGAACTCAAAGGCTGTTCTTATTTCGGCTCGCACGATTCTTTTGCGATGGTCCGAGGAGGCCACATTGACGCCAGCGTTCTGGGCGCGATGGAGGTCTCTGAAAAAGGGGATATCGCCAACTGGATGATTCCCGGAAAAAAGGTCAAAGGGATGGGAGGCGCGATGGACATGGTCGCCGGCGCCAAAAAAGTCATTGTCGCTATGGAACACGTGAGTAAAGAAGGGACTCCCAAGATTCTTAAAAATTGCAAACTGCCCTTGACCGGAAAGGGGGTCGTTTCCGCCATTGTCACGGAATTAGCCTTCTTTGAAATCACATCCAAAGGCCTTCTCTTAAAAGCCCACCATCCCGAAACCAGCGTTTCTAAAATCCGCGATTTAACGGAAGCGAGTTTCGAGATCGCCCCAAAACTCGACGCTTCTTTTTTTCAATGAAAAGAGCTTCTTTTTGGCTCTTTGTCATCGGATCAGCCGCTCTTTTTGCCTATCTTTTTGACTTGGTTTTTCTATCCAGCTCAAATCTCCCAGGCGCGCTCAAGGCCCCAGTAGCCCAAGCTCCGGGAAGACCGATTTTCTTGCCCGCTCAATTGCCGGCTCCGAAGACTAAAAATTCGCGCAACTATACCAACGAGGAAATTTACCGGAACCTTCAAAAACAGACCGTTAAAATGGGAATTGAAGACATTGTCTCTCCCAAGGATAAAAACTCTCAAAATTCATCACTGCCCCCTTGGCTAAGAAAAGAAGATGAGGGAGTCTATCTGGAAGGGGGAACTCCGGCGTTGTTAAAAAATGAAAAGCCAAAGAAAACGGGGGAAAGTAACGGCGAGTAACGGAAAGTATGTTTTTCCTTTTAATTGCGGCTCATCGCCTGATCTAGATCTGAAATCAAGTCTTCCGCGTCTTCAATTCCGACAGAGAGGCGAATGAGTCCGTCGGTGAGTCCGCGCTTGAGCCTTTCTTCACGGGGAATGGCGGCGTGGGTCATCGTGGCGGGATGACCAATTAGCGATTCAACTCCGCCGAGGCTTTCGGCCAAGGAAAAAAATTTCATTTGAGAGGCCATTTTTTTAGCCGCCTCAAAACCATCCGCGAGTTCAAAAGAAATCATTCCGCCAAAAGCCCGCATTTGTTTTTTGGCTAGACTATGTCCTTTGTGGGATTCAAGGCCCGGGTAATAGACCTTTAAGACCTTGGGATGCTGAGAAAGAAAGCGCGCGATTTTAAGGGCGTTTTCGCAATGCCGCTCCATTCTCAAGGCAAGGGTCTTGGTTCCGCGCAAGAGAAGAAAAGAGTCCATCGGCCCGGGAACCGCTCCAACCGAATTTTGAATAAATTTAAGGCGCTCATGCCAGGATTTATCCGAGGTAATTACCGCGCCTCCCACGACATCGGAATGCCCGCCGATATATTTGGTGCTTGAATGAACGACCAAATCGGCTCCGAGAGTAAGCGGCTCTTGAAGATAAGGAGTCGCAAAGGTATTGTCGACCGCGACAGAAATGTTTTTTTCGTGCGCGATTTTAGAAACCTCGGAAATATCGGTGATGTTAAGAAGAGGATTGGTCGGGGTTTCAAGCCACAAAAGCTTTGTTTTTGGCGTTATTTTTTTAAGAACCTCTTTGGGGTCAGTGGTATCCACGAAATCAAAGAGGATTCCAAAGCGCTCAAAGACCTTGGTAAAAACCCGGTAGGTGCCTCCGTAAATATCGTTTCCGCTAATTACATGATCTCCGGAATTTAAAGCGGAAATAACCGCGCTGATAGCCGCCATTCCGCTTGAAAAACAAAGGCCATATTCTCCGCTTTCTAAAGCCGCGAGGTTTTCTTCCAGGGCTTTTCGAGTGGGGTTTTGCGTTCTTGAATATTCAAATCCCTTGTGGACCCCGGGAGATTCTTGGACATAGGTTGAGGTCAGATAGACCGGAGTCATGACGGCCCCTGTCGCGGGATCGGGCTTTTGCCCGGCATGAACGGCACGGGTTGAGAACTTTCCTTTTGTATTCATAATTCATTCTAGCAAATTAGGGACAGTCCCCTTTTTTATCCATAAAAATAAATGATAATTTCACAAAATAAGAGATTTGTCTTTCAAAAATTCAATTTTGTTCTTAAAAAATAAGGAAATAAATAGGGACTGTCCCTTTTTAAATTCAAGCGTCGGCGGGGTTGAGATTTAAAAACCGCATCTTGACCTGATGCGCCAACAGGGCGTAGGCAAAAAGAGTCAAAAGCAACCACGGCCAAAAAGACCAGGGAAGGGGGACTAGCCCAATATAGGACGCAATGGGAGAATAGGGCAGAATGGCCGCTATCAAAGCGATACCGCCAGTGGTCAAAAACAAGCCCGGGCTTGCCCAGCTTTGGATAAAGGGGATATGGCGGGTTCTGATAATATGGACGACCAACGTTTGAGTGATCAAGGATTCGACAAACCAGCCGGTGTGAAACAAGCGCTCTAAATATTCCTTAGTTGCGGCGGGGGTCTGGGGATTTGAAAATAAATGGCAGCCGAAAAACCACATCATCAGAGCGAAAGTCGTGTAATCAAAAAGAGAACTCACCGGTCCCAAATACAGCATGAATTTTTTAATGAGCGAAATGTCCCATTTTCGGGGCTTTCTTAAATAATCTTCGTCCACCCGATCGAAGGGAATTCCGACCTGGGAAAAATCATAGAGGAGATTGTTGACGAGTATTTGAATGGGCTCCATAGGAAGAAACGGCAGAAGATAAACCGCTCCCAGCATGCTAAACATATTTCCGAAATTGGAGCTGGCCCCCATGCGGATATACTTAATGATATTTCCAAAAACCTTTCGCCCTTCGATGATTCCATCGTCTAAAACCATCAGGCTCTTTTCAAGCAAGACGATATGGGCGGATTCTTTGGCGACATCGGAAGCGGTATCGACTGAAATCCCGACGTCCGAACTCTTAAGCGCCGAGGCGTCGTTGATTCCGTCTCCCAAAAATCCCACCACGTGCCCGTTCTCGCGCAAGGTCGTGATAATCTCTTCTTTCTGGGAGGGGGATAAGCGGGCAAAAATCGAATATTTGAGCGCCGCTTCCTTGAATTTTTGAGCGTCCATTTTTTGGAGAACGTCTCCGGTGATAATCTCGGAAACCTCGAGCCCGACGTCTTTACAAACTTTTTTGGTCACTAGCGAATTGTCTCCGGTCAAGACCTTGACCGCCACGCCGGCGCGGTTTAAAGCCTCTATGGCGACCGCGGCGGAATCCTTGGGGGGATCAAAGAAAGCGATATAACCCAGCAAAATGAGATCTTTTTCATCGGAAGCGGAAAAATTTTCTTTCGCAGTCGAAAAATCCCGGTAAGCGACGGCCAAAACGCGATAGCCGTCTGAACTGAGACTCTCGTACTCTTCAAGCAGATCTCTTTTGAGCATGTCGATTAAAGGGTAAACGGCGTCATCGACTTGATAGCGATTACAAACGCTAAAAATTTCTTCGACCGCGCCTTTGCAGATCAGGACATGGTCTCCCTCGTAATCGATGACGACCGACATCCTGCGGCGCACAAAATCAAAAGGAATTTCGTCGACTTTTCGGCAGCTGCGCTCGACATCCAGATCGGAATGGGCCAAAATCGCCTTGTCCAATAGATTTCTGAGTCCGGTTTGATAAAAACTGTTCATGTAGGCGTATCTAAGAACGTCTTCGGATTCTCTATTGGTTACATCCACGTGCTTTTCCAAAATAATCCGGTCCTGCGTCAAGGTTCCGGTCTTATCCGTGCAGAGGACATCCATCGCGCCTAAATTTTGAATTGAGTTAAGGCGCTTTACAATCACCTTTTTTGACGACATCATCAGAGCGCCCTTAGATAAATTGACCGTGACGATCATCGGCAGCATTTCCGGGGTTAGTCCCACGGCGACGGCCAGGCCAAACATCAAAGCGTCCAGCCAGCCTCCTCTCGTGATTCCCACCAGGAAAAAGACCACCGCGACCATGACGATCATAAACCGAATCATCAGCCAAGTAAAATCCGAAATACCGCGGTCAAAACTGGTCAAAACTTTTTGTTCGCCCAATTTTTTCGATATTTCGCCGAAATAAGTCTTGGCCCCGGTGACGACGAC
>JAKAQV010000131.1 GCA_021819565.1 bacterium
ATTCATAATTTCCTCTATCCTTTATCCTTTTAAAGTCCTACTTCTCTATTTTATTCCCTTATTTAAAAATCCGTATGGGTCTAAAGTCCTAGGCCTGGTCCGGCAAAGGACCCAGATTGAAAGCGCTTGTCTCATGAGTTCTCTCGCTTACCGAACGGTTTTCCCCGCCGGAGAAGTCTCGGGGGAATTTTTCGAGGCAAGATTTTGGCTTGAGGGAAAAGACGGAGAAGCCGGAAGATCAAGGCCGTGATCGTTTTTTGCATGGGAGCGGATGATGGCCTCATGCGGAGTATTTCCATCTTTAGACATATCGGCCAAAAGGGCGTGGGTCAAGGCGCTGACGGGATCTTCGGGCTGGGCATAGAGTTGCGCCAGGACAAAAATCAAAGCCGAGCGGAAAGCGCCTTCCGCTTCTCCCATCGCGACCATGATATCCTTGCGGCTCATCCAGGCCGTCCCCATCTGGGTTTCCCCCTGATTGTGAGGGTCAGGATTTTTAGAATCATAAGCGGTCTTATTCTCTCCGGTTCGGATGATGGCCGGCATTCCAGGCAGAGGATTTAAGATAAAACCGTTTCCAATGACCGGGCTATTTCTCATAAACATGGAAATGGTGTCGGCCGTCGCCTCGTTAGAGCCCGAGCCCATCACGGGGCTAATCGGATTTTTAACGAAACGATATGATGGAGAGTTCAATTGCTCATCGGTTAAATTGAGCTGGGAAGCTCTTTGGACAAAACGATGTCCCAGTTCATGAAGAGAGATGGAAGGTTGCGAGGTGTTTTCAAAGGTGACCATCACGGTCTTAATTTGTCCATCCTTGCCGCGAATTTTCTCAGGTAGCGTCGCCCGTTTCATTAAATAAAAACCGTCGGTCATGGGGTCATAATCGGCGTTTCCCGGAAGACTGGTCCCGTTTGTATGAATCGAACCCGCCAAGGGAACGTAAAAGCGGGGATCGGAAAGCCCGAGATAAGACTTAAACCAATTAAAGAGGCGATAAGAATAAACATAGGCGTTGACGCTGGCCGCGCTTTGCTCGTTATCCCCGTCAGGGTTGACGGTCACGCGAACGGTTTCTCCCGGTTTGACGGTTAAATTGGCGACTAGAGGGGAGTCAGAGGAATCATCATCGATCACCGGACCGTAAATCCCGTCTAGGCGCACGACAATCGGCATCGGCTTCCCGTCATTAACGCCGGCGGGAATCGTAAAATTGCCGTTCTCATCGGTCACCGTAATCACGCGCCCCTGAGAATCGAAAATCTTGGCGTTGGGTAACGGCATTTCTCCAATCGGGCCATGGTCCTGCCCGTCATCGGTCAACAAGGTTCCGCGCCCCAGGGCCGTCCCGGAAACGGAATTTTCCGCGGCAGCGCGATAGCGACTAAGAATTCCGTCCGCTCCCAACGGAAAGGCTTCTCCGGTTTTAACATCGACGAGAATAATTTTTTGTCCTCCGGAAAGGGAATTGCCTTGATAAATATTAACCGCTCTCCAGGCTCCCGAAAGATAAACGATTTCCCGCGCCATCAAAACCACTTGCGGAGTCGCGTTTCCCAAATTGAAATGTCCCGGCACCTTTGGGCGAATCACGTTGTCCGCCGAATTTCCGCCGTTGGACGGCCCCGAAGACAATTGTTTGAGGGCAATCTCTTCAAGCTGACTATCGTCATAACCCGGTTTCATGATGGCCGGGTCGATTCCCGGGGTAAACCCGCCTTCGATTCCCATCACAATCGGCTTGCCGTTTAAAACCTTCATATGAAAGCGCAGGTCTGCGCCGTCAACCAAAAGATAATAAGGAGAGCCGTCTCGGTCTACCCCTTTTTGCCATTGTCTAAAAACCGCGATGATGCTGTCGGCCTGATCGGCTTGTCCCGAAAGTTTAACGACATGAACCGTCGCCATCTGCAGATTCGGAGTTCCATATTGATTTGAAAGCCCGTATTTCTCCGGGTTAGAGTCCACTTCCTGCCGCAAAGCCTTTTCAATTGAAGCCATGTCCGAAGGATCGGCGTTGAGAGTCAGCGGTTGTTCGCCCTGCGGGGAAGCGGAATTGGCGGAAAGGTGAAATTCTTTAAGAGAGACAATTCCATTGTTGGGGGGCTCAAGCAAAAAACGGCGATCAAGAGAAGGCGGAGTTTTCTCGTTCTGCCAGGGTTTCTGTCGAACGCCTAGAGACGCGCTTGAAAAAGCGGATTGGCCGTCAAAATTAATCTTTTCGATGGGTTGATTGGAGTTTTGAAAAACCCCGCGACCCAAAATCTTCTTCAAATGCCTCAAAATCGCGGAAAAGCGCGTTGGTTTTAAAAGCCCTTGGCCCCGCTTTTGAACGACAGCGGGAGAAATTTCTTGAGTTTGAACCCGAGAAATTTTGGACGGGAGCAAAACCGCCCGAGACTCCAAACTGGGAAGAGACTTTTCTTTTAATCCTGATAATTCTGATTGGCCTCCCGAGAGTTCTGGAATATTTTGAACTGAAAAATCAAAAGGGGCGAGCGCCATTGGCGAAACATTTTCCGGTCCTCTGGGAACCTCATTTTCGACGTTCATTCCGGCGAAGGCGGGACTTAAAGAAGAAAGAGACAAGGACAAAGATAAGAGAGAGCTCAAAAACATTTTTTGATTTTTCATGTCCCTTATTATGCCGATATCTCAGCTCAAGCGCATGGGTCTAAAGTCCCATATCGCTTCCGGCAAAGGACCTAATTTTGGCGGGTATAATGAACTGCGGAAACTCTCGCTGGAACTTATACCGCTCGTCTAGGCGAGAGTAGCGATCTCCAATGCTTCTTTACATTTGACTCGTTGTCATTCCGACGAAAGTTGGAATCTATGAATATGTCTGGACCCCGGCTTTCGCCGGGGCGACGAATCTAAAATGGTATCCAACTCACTACACTAGCGCGACAATATCAAGCAATAGCCATGCCAACCTACCCCAAAAACATTTTTTCCGTTAAAGAAATCGCAAAGCGTTGGAAAGTATTGTAGAATCAAGGATATGAGGCGAGGTAGCTCAGTGGTAGAGCACTGGTCTGAAAAACCAGGTGTCGACAGTTCGATCCTGTCCCTCGCCATCTTATCTTTAGCGGTACTCGCTCTTTCTTCCTGCGTTCCCCAACCTGGAACGCCCGGAGCCGCAGGCGCCGGACAAGCGGCGCAACCTGGGGCAACGCCCGCCGTGGTCAGTTCCACCCAAACCGCGCAAACCGATCCCTTAATTACCAGCACCCTCGTCAATCTTTTCGACAATCTCAATCAAGAGACCGTGACCCTCAATAACACCAGCGGCACTCCGCTTGGGGACATCATCAGCATTGGAACCCCAACGGGATTTCGCCTCAGAAACCACTATACCCATATCGGAATTCCCATCACCGAGGCCTTATCGGTTGATACAGGTAATCCACGCATTCGAAAAGAACTTGTCACCATGGCGCGTTGGAGCACCAATTACGAAGTTCGCTCGGAGGCCTTGATTATTTTGGCCAATCAGCATAATCTCGCCGATGAGCCCGTATTTAAAGAAGCTCTTCTCTATTTCCATTCCGGGGTACGCTTTGGAGCGATGGAAGCGCTGGCGGTTTGGGGCCATCCGCAACACGCCATTCCTTTATTAAAGAGCGAAACCGATCCCAACAGAGAAGGAATCCCAATTCTCAACGTTTACGCCACCGGGCTTTTAGCGCGCCTGGGAGATCCCAGCGGCGTTCCGATGCTCCGTTCTTTTTTGAATAATCCTAGTTGGGTTGTCCGCGCGATGGCCGCGCAATATTTAGGAGATTACGGCGACGCCAGCGATTACGATCGACTAGTCAACCGGATCAATCAAGAGCAGCAATATAATTTTGTCGTTGCGGAAGACTGCATCGCCGCCATTAAACTATTTCCTAAAAAGATGGCCAGTCAATGAAAAAAATAATTTTTGTTTGCGCACTCTTTCTAGCGAGAAGCGTTCGCGCTCAGAACGCGCCTTCGCCCGCGACGCCACCGGCGGCATCCTCGCCCGAGGCCGCAGCTCCCATTCTTGAGCTTGAACCCCTCATCATCACGGCCCCGAGGCTCAAATTGCCCCCCAACGCCGTTTTGGATCCCCAAATCAACGCGAACTTGCTGCGCCTTCTTCAACTACCCAATCTGAGGCCCAACGCCCAAGAACAATTGGACCCTTCCTTGACCAATTTGGCCAATCTGACCACCTTGGACGGCTATAACCTTCAAACCCGCTACACCGAACTGGGCTTTCTTCTCACCGAAGGGCTGGCGGGAACTAAAGACCTCACGCTTCAAAATTCCCTCCAGACCATTATTCAGACCGGGACCAACGTGCAGATCCAGGCTCTTGCCCTTGACGCCTTAGCCTATACGCATGACCAGCAGTTTATCCCGCTTTTCCAATCTGCGCTCCAAAACACCAATGTCACGGTGCGCTTTACCGCCATGGAAGCGCTTTACATCATGGCCAATGGCCAACCCGATTCCAACATCAGCTCTATTATTTATACCGCTGCACAAGTGGACCCCTCTCTCGCGGTCAAGCTCTATGCCTCGCACCTGGCCTGGGAATTAGGAAATACCTTTGGACGCGAAACCCTTCTCCACCACTATCAGGATATGGATTGGTTTACCCGCGCCTTTGCCACTCATTATCTCGGGGAGATGGGACACAACGACGTTTTTTCCCTCATCCAACCGCAACTTTACACCGAGACCAACCCCTCCGTTCAAGCAGAACTGTGCTGGGCTCTGCTGAAAATGGAAAAATACAGAAAGCCTTAGGGTTCTAACGAAATGATATGCTCGCAATTTTAAAAGCCCTCGCTTTTAGCGGCGGAGATTGGATCATCTGGGCGCTGATTGCCTGTTCCATTCTGGCCTTGGCGGTCATTATTGAACGCGGACTATTTCTCAAAAGAGAAGAAGCCGCATTTCTTGGGCTCCAAAACGCTTTACTAGCGGGAAACGAAAAAATTGATCTTTCCCAATTCGACGGTTCCTCCAGCCGATTATTGGCCGAAGCCTTGACCGATCGCTCCAGAAAAAACCCGTTTAGCAGCGAACTCTTCGCGGCCAAAAGCTGGCCCGAAAAAAATCTCCTTGAAAAAAGACTGCTTATTTTAGGAACTCTGGGATCGAACGCCCCCTTTATCGGGCTTTTGGGAACGGTCTTAGGCGTCATCAAAGCCTTTCATGATTTATCTCAAAGCGGGGCCGGACCCGAAGTCGTCATGAAAGGCCTCTCCGAAGCCC
>JAKAQV010000132.1 GCA_021819565.1 bacterium
TCCGATCTCTTCATTAGAGGCAAAGTCCATTAACTCGGCATAATCGCGGATTTGGCCTCGCGTAAAATTCAAGGCGTCAAAGCCGGGCTTTTGAGAAGCGCGGTACCATTCCATCGTGCGCGCAATGGCGGCTTTAAGATCATAGACGGGTTTCCAATGAAGGCGTTCCATCGCTTTTGAACTGTCGAGCTGAAGAAGCCCGGCCTCATGCGGAGAAGAGGGATCAATAGCGTCTCTCTTTTCGCCCGCACCCCACGCCTTTAAAACCAGATCCACCACTTCCCCGACACAACGCGCCGAGCCGAGACGCGGGCCGAAATTCCAGGCCTCGGAATACTTTTGGGCATCCGCCCACTGAAGAGAAGCCAGCCTCAAATAGCCGGACAGGGGATCGAGAACGAACTGCCAAGGCCGCACCGCTTGAGGATTTCGAACGGAAATGGGATGACCGGCAATTAACGCGCGCGCGCAGTCCGGAATCAAGCGATCCTTGGCCCAATCGCCGCCGCCGATTACGTTTCCGGCTCTTGTCGAACTCAACGAAGGGGCGCCCGGCTTTGAGAAAAAAGACGCGCGGTAGGAAGACACGACCATTTCCGCGCAGGCTTTGGAGGCGCTGTAAGGGTCTTTTCCGCCCAAGGGATCCGTTTCCTTGTAGGCGTAATCAATTTCGCGGTTTTCATAGCATTTGTCGGTCGTGATTACCTGGCAAACACGCACGGAGTCCGTTTTACGAACGGCTTCTAAAAGATGGGCGGTTCCAAGAACATTGACGGAAAAAGTTTCAAGAGGATCGCCATATGAGCGCCTGACCAAGGGCTGCGCGGCCAAATGAAAGACGATCTCGGGCCGGGTCTCGCGCAAGATTTTTTGGACTAAATCCAAATCCCGAACGTCTCCCATGCGGGAATCCATTAAATTTTGAAGCCCCAACTGATCATAGAGATTGGGCTGGGTCTCAGGTGGCAAGGCAAGGCCGACGACTTTGGCGCCCAATTCCAAAAGCCACAGAGAAAGCCAGGAGCCCTTAAAGCCGGTGTGTCCCGTGACAAAGACGGTTTTCCCGGAAAAAACGCCGCCAAAAGCCGACTTCATTTTCTAGGCAACCTCTTCCCAACGGTCCATCAATGCGGAAAGGCCGTCAAAACCGAACGAAGAAAAACATTGACGGATTTGGACGTATGGAATACGCCCGCAATATCCGGATCCAAAACGACGGCCACAATTTTCGCCTTGCCCCGTGACGCGAATCGATTGGGGCGCGCTTTGCCGTAATCAAACCGATATTCGCGGCGCATCGGCGGTTCCGCAAGTTTTTTTTTGTCAGTTGATATTTTCTTCATAATCCATTTTCTCCCGAGAAGTCGCTTTTCTCGCGCTGATGATACGCACATGATTTTGTCGAGCGACAAAACAAACCAACAAAAGACGGCTCTTGTGAGAATGTCCCACGATAATCTCGCGCGACTCCATCGATGAATGCTCTTCATCGTCAAATATCCGCGCCAGCGGATCTTCAAAGACGGACAAAGCTTCTTCAAATGAAACGAAATGCTTCCGCGCGTTACTCTTGGCTTTTTGAGGGTCCCACTCAAAATCCGACTTCATTTCCACACCTTCCAAGGGGCTTTTCCGGAAGCCCACAACTCTTCCAGATGATTTTTGTCGCGCAAGGTGTCCATCGGCTGCCAAAACCCATCGTGAAAATAAGCGTGAAGGCTTCCTTGTTGAGACAAAGCCGTCAAGGGTTCTCTTTCCCAGATCGTCTCATCTCCAGCAATTAAGTCCAAGACCTTGGGATCCAACACAAAAAAACCGCCATTGATCCAGCCGCCGTCTCCGTGAGGCTTTTCAAGGAAGCGGAGAACGCGCGAATCTTTCATTTCCAAAACGCCAAACCGCCCCGGAGGCTGAACCGCCGTCAAGGTCGCTAGGTTCTTATGCGAACGGTGGAAATCGATGAGCTTGCCAATATCTACGTTCCCCACGCCGTCGCCGTAGGTCAGGCAAAACGCCTCATGATCAAGGTAAGGGCCGACGCGCTTGATTCGGCCGCCGGTCATTGTCGCCTCTCCGGTGTCGACCAAGGTCACTTTCCAGGGTTCCGCGCTATTTTGATGAATTTTCATCGAGTTATTGGCCATGTCAAAGGTAACATCGGACATATGGAGAAAATAATTGGCGAAATATTCCTTGATCATGTAGCCCTTGTATCCCAAGCAGATGATGAAATCATGGATGCCGTAATGGGAATAAATTTTCATCACGTGCCATAAAATGGGTTTGCCGCCAATTTCGATCATCGGCTTTGGACGGAGAGAGGTTTCCTCGCTGATCCGCGTGCCGAGACCACCGGCTAAAATGACGGCTTTCACTCCCTTTCCCCGAATGCGCGCATATCGCTTAATATTATCAAATTTTATGACGGTCCCCTGTGAAGCCCATTCCCAAAAATTGATCGGGATCTCGGGAACTTTTTACGCCTCCAAACCGTATAAATAATGGACCCTGGCGCGAGCGTCGGGGAACTGCTAAAATAAGGAGGGTCTATGTTTGAAAAAGACACGGCCATGCAGATATTCATGACGTTTTTAGACCGCAAGGTCAAGGAAGCGGAAGAGGAAATCACCCAAAAGGGGATTCTCTCGGATGATAAGGCCATTCCGCTCATGCTTAAGACGCAGTTCAACCACATCGCACACCTGGAAGAGAGCGTCAACAGCGAATTCGGGAATATTCGCCAGCAGTTCAAGGAAGTCAATCAGCAGTTTAAGCAGGTCAACCAGCAGTTTGAACAGGTCAACCAGCAGTTTGAACAAGTCAACCAAAGGTTTGAACAAGTCGACCAGCGGTTTGAGCAAGTCAATCAGCAGTTTAAAAAAATTGACCAAAAATTCGAACAAATCGACCAGAGGTTCGAACAAGTCGACCGACGGTTCGAGCAAGTTGATCAGAGGTTTGAGAAAATTACCAGTGAAATGAATGGGCGCTTTGAGGAAGTCCGTCAACAGTTCAAGGCGGTTGATGAGCGCTTTGGGAAAATGGAAGAGAAATTCGATCACCGCTTTGAACATCTGGAAAGACGTTTGGATTATTTTGGGCGCAATGTGCTGACCGGTTTTAGCGCGCTAGCGGCGCTCATGACTCTCTTTCATTTCGTCCGCTAATCAAAACGACTGGATGATGTCCATGTTGAAGGTGTATTGATCGCGCTTGGTGCCGTCATTATAGGGTAGCGCGCCGCTCAGCGAACGCTCATAGCGGATTTCCGGGCGGATCTCGGTTAAGGCTGAAAACTGATGGGTCACGCCCACAGTCCAACTGGCGTATTGGGAAGCAAAACCCGTCCGCTCTCCATTGACATCGTCAAGCCAATCATTGCGCACCGATAGAAAATTGCTGTCGTTAAGCTTATACTCGGTGTAATTGACCGCCCCCCAGGCCGTCGACATTCCGGGGATAAAGGCCCCGCAGCCGCCGCCGCCAAAAGCCGTTACGGGACCAAAATTACAAGTGCCACCCATGTAGGCATTCCACTGATCCAGATAATAGGCCTCGGTCTCGGTAAAAAACCCGGGGTTAAAACGGTGGCTCCAAGTTAAATTAAACTCCTGTAAATTATCGTGATTGGCGGTGAATTGCCCGTTATTGACGGAATCAGCGCCGCCCCAAAGAGAATCGTTGTTGGTGGGAGACACCCAGCGCAGCATGGCTTGCCCCGTGGGTTGAGCCGCGGGCGCCCAAGGCGCAATGTCATCTCCGGCGTTGACTCCCAAAAGAAGGGTCCAGGTGTCGTTAAATTTAATCGCGGCGTTGACGCCGGTCTGGGTGTAGGCGTCATAGCTAAACATGAGAGAATGAGTATAAAGAAAATTTTCAGGCGCGAATTGGGCCTCGATATCGGCGGGCGAAATATAGCGCCCAATAGTAAAAAGCGTTCCCTCGGCGATTTGGGGAACGTAAACCTGAACGTTGGCGATCACCGGATCAAACCCGTAAAGCTTATTTTCCTGTAAAAGCTGCTGGCTAAAATATCCCTGGGCGGTAGTGTAGCGATAATCCATGCCGTAGAGCCCGTCAAATTGAAAACCCCAATCGACATGATCGGTTTGGACCGTATCGGGAAGCCGCTCTGCCTGAAGAACGGCCTGATCGAGTTGAACGGAATTGGGCACGATGTCATATGTCATCGGCTCATTGGAATGATTGGAACTGCTCGCGTTATATCCCGCGTCCACCCAGCCTGAGATCGAAATCTGATGATCTTTTAGCCAACGAGAATGCCCCCAAAGAAAATCGCTCAGCGGAGATACCGGGGCGGAACTCGAAACCCCGATGGTCGGGCCCAAGTATTCCGTCTGCGGAAAAACCGAGTCGTAAGGCGTTGGAAGCGCGCGGCGGGACGCGGAATTTAAGTCAACAGGCGAAGATGAAACTTGCGGCGGCGAAGAAAAACTCTGCGCGCGGGACAAAGAGCCCATCAAAAGCCCTAAGCCCAATAAGGCGGAACCGCAAAAAAATTTCAGATGATTTCGATAAGGCACCAAGATACTCTAACACGAGCCTCCGTTAAAAATCCATTAAAACCGCGGCTTTGAAAAGCGAAGAATTGATACAATGGACTCATGGCCCAGGATTATTCTTTTGATGTCGTCAGCGAAGTGGATTTAAACCTGGTTTCAGAATCCATCCAGGTCGCGATGAAAGAAATCGCCAACCGCTTTGATTTTAAAGACGCCCAGGCCTCTATCGAACTTAATTCAAAGGATAAAAAACTCGTTCTCCGCGCGAAAGATGAAAACCGCATCGAGGCGGCTTTTGACATTCTCTCGATGCGCATGGCCAAGCGCGGGCTTCCGCTTAAAAATTTTAAAAAGGAAAAAGTGGAAACCGCCTTGGGGCAGACGGCCCGAATGGAGGTCTCCGTTCAATCCGGAATACCGACAGACAAGGCCAAGGAAATGTCGGCGGCTCTTAAGGCGGCGAAACTCAAGGTCAATCCCTCGATTCAGGGAGAGCAATTGAGAGTTTCCAGTAAATCTAAAGACGATCTTCAGGCGGCGATGGCCCATCTTAAAAACGGAAATTTCGGCGTAGACCTCCAGTTCAAAAACTTCCGTTGATGAGGATCAGACTCCTAATCGCGGCCGTCCTTCTTTTCCCGCGAGCGGCCGCGGCTGTCCAAGCCCCAAACGCCAAAACCCAA
>JAKAQV010000133.1 GCA_021819565.1 bacterium
CCGATCTGGATTTTCAAAATTGAGGCCCAAAACATGAGAGCCGAGAATGGATGAATTTCGCTTTCGCCATAAAAATGAGGACAACTCTTGGAAAAATGGAAGATAGGAGGAAAACTCCGCCATAGAAGAAACCCAATCATGAGCGGTCTCCGGGTCCAATCGGGACAAAAAGGGATAAATCAATCGCTCGTAATAATTAGGCATCGCCTTTAGCGCGAAAAACAAATTCTCCGGCGACAATCGTTGAATGAACGCGGCCTTTTAGTTCCATCCCGACAAAGGGGCAATTGGCGCTTTTAGAGGCAAACGGAGGCTCAACCGTCCATTTCTGCTTAGGATCGACAAGGGTCATATCCCCATCGGAACCAACCCTTAAGCTCCCTTTATTTTTTAGGCCTAAAATCCGGGACGGAGTTAAACTCATCCGCTCGACTAATTGACTAGGGGTCAGTATTTTCCGATGAACCAACTGAGTCAGAGACAACCCGAGGGAAGTTTCAAGCCCGATAACCCCAAAAGGCGCCTTAAAAATTCCCTTCGCTTTTTTCGACTTGTGATGCGGGGCGTGATCAGTGGCAATCGCGTCTAAGGTCCCATCCTTGAGGCCCTCTTGAAGCGCCGCGACATCCGCCCGGGATCTCAAGGGCGGATTCATTTTGAAATTAGGATCGCGATCAGGAATATCCAAATCCGACAGAGAGAAATGATGAGGGGAAGCCTCTGCCGTCACAAAAACTCCGCGCTTTTTGGCTTGTCGAATCATCTCGACGCTGGCTTTGGCGCTCACATGGGCAATATGGACATGGGCGCCGGTTAATTCCGCCAAAATCAAATCTCTTGAGACCATGCTAGTCTCAGACGCCCAGGGAGCCCCTAAAATTCCCTTTTTTTTCGCAGGTTCGCCTTCATTGAGAGGACGAGCAAGACTGAGATTTAAGTCCTCGCAATGAGAAATAATAAAAGAGCCTATTTCACGGGATTTTTCCAAGGCCCGGCGCATAACCCCCGAATCCATCACCGGACGGCCGTCATCGGTAAAAGCCAGGACCCCGAGCTCTTTGAGCCTTCGAAAATCGCTCAGAACCCGCCCCTCTAATTGCTTTGTGATCGCGGCGGAAAAAAAGATATTCGGCCCTTTTATTTTTTGGGCTTTCTCTTGAAGCCAGCTTAAAATTTTAATGCAATCAAGAGGGGGATGAGTGTTGGGCATCGCGAGAACCGTCGTCACCCCGCCCTTTAAGGCCGACAAGGCCCCGGTCTCAAGCGTCTCGTCCTCTTCTCCGCCCGGCTCGCGAAAATGAACATGCATATCGATAAGCCCCGGCAGAACCCATAAGCCTTCGGCGTTGAAAATCTCGGTATCGCGGATTCCAGTATAGTGATTCCAGCGTTTCTTTATATTTGATTTGCCGTCATTCCGACTCAGAGCGCTAGCGTAAAATCTTCCGGGTTTAAGGATGGATTTAACCCGCCCGTTTTCAAGCAAGATATCGCGTTTTTCATCCAAACGCTGGGAAGGATCGATTAAATGCCCCTGGGTAATAAGAAGCCGCTTTGAACTCATGAACTCGATTCAATCAATTGTTCAGGGCTCTCTTCAAGACGTGTCAAGGCCGCCGGGCCAGCGCCTCGCCGGAAGAGCGAATTTTAGAGAGGTCTTCGATTAATTTCCCCGCCCAGGCATAGACGTTTTGCTCTCTGAGAACCTGGCGCATCATCTGCATTCTCTTTCTTTGCTCTTCTTCCGGCATCTCCAAGGCATAGCGGATGGAATCGGCGAGCTGCTCCGCGTCATATGGATTAACCAATAAGGCATCGCGCAATTCCCGGGCCGCGCCGGTAAAGCGACTCAAAATCAGCGCGCCCTTCTCATCCTCGCGGGAAGCGACAAATTCTTTCGCAACCAAATTCATTCCGTCATGAAGAGAAGTCACCATGCAAAGGTCCGCGGCCTTGTAAAAAGGCGCGATCTCCTCATGGCTGTGGTGCTTTTCGATAAACACGATGGGCTTCCATGCTTTATCTTCCTTATTTTTAAATTTCCAATTAATTCTTTCCGCTTCCGCCTCCAGTTCCATCGCCAAATCGTGATAGCGCTTAATATGAGTCCGACTTGGAGCTCCGATTTCCACAAGAGAAAATTTTCCGACGTATTGCGGATATTTTTCTAAAAACTTCTCGACTCCGCGAAAGCGCTCGGCGATTCCCTTCGTGTAATCGATGCGGTCAACTCCAATGGCAAAAAAATCCCCCGAAAGGCCCAATTCTTTAAATAAAACCTCTTTGGAGGGATATTCCGGCGGGTGGGGATTGTGCGGCAGCGGAAAGGCGATGCTAATCGGATAGGGTTTAACCTGGGTCAAATGCCCGTCTCTCTGTACCGCAAAGCGCTCCCAATCAATGCGAGACTCAAGGCTGGCATCGACAGTCTCTAAAAAATTATTGCAGTGAAATTGGGTATGAAAACCGATGAGATCAGCCCCCAGCATCCCGTGAAGAATATCTCTCTGCCAGGGGCATATCCCAAAAGCCTCGGGATTCGGCCAGGGGATATGCCAAAAAATGGCGATGCGGGCGTCCGGGCGAGCCTCTTTAATCATTCTCGGCAAAAGGGCGAAATGATAATCCTGGATTAAAACGACCGGCTCTGAAGAAGACTCCATTTCCGCAATCAGGGATTCGGAAAATCTCTGGTTGACTTCTCGATATTGCTTCCAATCCTCCGCGCGGAAAATAGGCCGGGTGTGGGCGATATGGCAAAGCGGCCAAAGCCCTTCGTTGGAAAATCCATAATAATAACCTTCTTCTTCCTCCTTACTAAGCCAAAGCCTTTTAAGAGTATATTGAGGAGATTCCGGCGGCACGGATATTTTTCCCTGCTCGTCAGCGGTCTCTTTATCCGCGTCTCCGGAAGCTTGGGCTAACCACAGTCCACCGCAGGCAAGCAAAATAGGCTCAATCCCCGTGACCAGTCCGCTCGCCGGGGTGATGACCTCGATTTTTCGTCCGCGCCTGACATGCATATACGGCTCCCGGTTGGCGACGACAAAAAGCGGCTTTGAACCCAGTTTATTTTTAACATGCTCGCGCAAAAGTTCGGGAGTCCAAATGGATTCCGCGTTTTGCCTTAGTTTCGCCTCCGTCTCCGCTGCCTTTCGCGCGGAAATTAAACTGCGGGCCAAACTCTCCGCCTCAGAGGCCAATGGCTTAAATAAGCTGGTCGGTATCTGGGGGGGTTCTGAAGAATCCTCGGTTCTCAGTCGCCTCATCCATTCCGCCATCTGCGTAATGGGGGCCTTCAAATTCCAACGAATAATCCACAAACTAATTAAAGAAATCAAGAATGCGTTAAACAAAAGCCTAAAAAACGTGTGCCGCCACATATCCAATAATTTATCCTTGATAAAGGAAGCGTCATGAACCAAGATTAAGCTCCCCAAGACCGAGCCGTGAAAGGAAATAGGCGCGGCATAAACATGGAGCAATTTTCCCGAGAAAGGAAACACCAAGGTCCTGGGACTAATCAGAGAAAAAACCCCCACTTGTTCCAAAAGAAACTTAAGCGAACCTTTAAGACGGGGAGTATAGGCCAAGGGAACGCCCGCCTCATTGAGGACCACGATTCCGATTAAACGCTCCCGATTGCCGAATTTACGCACGACCTGCCCCAGACGCCTTTTATCGTTTTTTTGAAGCATCGGCGCTGAAATTTCCTGGAGGGTTTCAGATAATATTTCGGCTTGGCTATTGAGATCTCTAAAAAGATGGCTTTTTTCTTGCTGGGTTTGAAGGTAGGTCGATCCGGCAGTGACCAAAGCTGCCGCTAAGACTAAGGCCGAAACCAACTTAAAAGTAATCCGAATCACAAAACTCTCTTAAAACTTTAGAAAAAAATAGAACTACAAATGACGGCGATAATGATGTCGCCGGCGGCGCGCGGAACGGCGAACCCAGGCATAATAGCGCCGGTGATAGCGCCGCCTTGAAGGGACAATGCCGCCGTAATAGCGATAGGTTAGACGTCCGATATTAATGATGAATTGCTTTGCCGGACGATAGGCGCGGTTTTTGCCCGTCAAAACCGCCAAGATAAAATCTCCCTTCGGGGTCAGGATAATGGCGGAATCGTGACAGGCGCGTCTCTCTAAACCTGTTTTATGGGCGATTTCCCAACCCGCCGGAAGGGCCTTGGCTAAACGGGAGCGAACCGGCTTTCTTAAAAGCAAATAATCCATCATCAGACGGCTAGAGGTCGTATCAATCATCTGCCCTTGATAGATTTTGCGCAACAGCATCGCCATTTCGGAAACCGTGGTGTAATTTTCCCGAGCGACATGACCGCTTCTTAAACTCATCCCTTGCCGATGAATCTGGGTCTCAACCAGGCCCACGCGGGGAAGCTGGCTTTGAATATAAGGAATTCCGCCCACGGCCTCGATAAGCATATTGGCGGCGGTATTGTCGGATTCCCGAATCATATGATCCAAAAGTTGTGAAATGGTCAGCCGAGTTCCATCGGGCTGCCATTTAAGCGTTCCCGAGCCCCCGACCCGATTATGGCGATGTAACACCATGGTCTGGCTCAGGGATAAATCTCCCTGGTGGATTCTACTGAAAACGGCGATCATGATGGGAATTTTAATGAGGCTGGCCGCCCGGAAAGGCTCATTAGGGTGATAGGTCCAGGTCTGGCCCGTCTTCAAATCTTGCAGATACACCGCGACGTTTCCCCGATAACTCGAAACCATTTTTTTCAAGTGAGCCGTTAGCTGAGTCCAAGCCTCAGGCGTAATCGCGGGCAATGAGCTTCCCAGGGGATGAAGGCTTGGGGCCGCAGCCAAAGAGGAAGAAGGATCGGGGGAAACGGCATCCCGAAGCGGAAAATCATTGGGGGAATACGACGCGCTTGCGTCTTCCCAAGAAAGGTCCTTTCCTAAGAAATAACCCGCCCCGGAAAGAAGGCACGCGAACAAGATAAGCGTTCGGCGAAGATTCCAGCGTCCAAAGCCCAAAGAATTCATTCCAACCTTAAAGGTAGCAGACAAACCGCTTTTGCGCAAGGGCTGTTTCATCTAAACCTGAGCGGAGCGTTGATCGGAAAACGCCAGCTTCTCTCCCGATGGATCGACCTCGACGTAAATAGTCGAGCCAGCCTTGAAGATCGGA
>JAKAQV010000134.1 GCA_021819565.1 bacterium
CTCCGAGCGGTAAAAAATAATATGCAAAATCCCCAAAGCGACGAGAATGCCTCCAATCATTGATAGAGCGAAAAGGCTAAAAAAGGTTTTTTTCTTCCACCATCCAGGCAACCTATTTCCAGAGCCCTTGGCGCCGGGATCGGCAAACAAAGGCAAAAGCCCGGAAGGACCGGCCTTTAAAGCGTCGGCATAGATATTTTTAAATCGCGAATCCAGGGAAGCCGCCTGGGACAAGGCGCTCATCGAACCATTGGAATCTCCCAAACCCGCCAAAGCGAAAGCGCGGTTTTCATAGCCAAAAGCGTCGGAGGGATCTTTAGAAAGCACAAAGCCGGAATCCGAAAGCGCCTCCCGGTATTTTTTCAATTTATTGAAAGCCCAAGCGCGGGTGTCCAAAGCGACCGGGTTTCCCGGAGCTAAACCCAAGGCAAAGCTGGAATCATAAATAGCGTCCGCATAATGCTGGGTGCGAATCTCCGCGATCGCGCGATCATTCCAAGCCTCGGCCGAAGCGGGATTTAAGCGAATGGCCCGGCTTAAAATCTCAATGGCCTGCTGATTGTGATCTTGGGACATCAAGTCTTTGGACTGCCGGATTAATTCAAATGAGCGCTGAAGCTCATCGGGCGTCGGAGGGTTGGACGGTGGATTAGCATTAGGAGCGGCGTGAGCCCCCACCGCCCAGATCCACGTTAAAAGCGAAAATAATAATCCCATGATTTAATGGGCAGCCGGAACGCGAGGCCCGCCCGGGCCATCGGTCAAAGGAATAAAGGTGTTGACCAAAACGTCAAAGGCGGGACGATAGGCGTGATAGCCCGCATGGGTCGCGGGATAAATCAAAACGTAAAACCCGGATTCCATCGGAACGACGACATAGGCGTGTTCCCTGAGATTCACTAATTGTCCGGTTTGAGTATCCTTAGAGGCGCCCCAAGGAGTGTTTGGCGGCACGGGAACGGGAGACAAGACCCTAAAATATTTTGCCTTCCGGTTTCCGCTAAGCAAAATCTCCTGATCGGAGTCGAGCATGATTCTCTGGGGGCCGTAAACATCATTTAACATCTGATGGATATAATCCTCGGCATCCGCGTAAATTTCAATAGAGCCGTCTCTCAATAAATGCGGCGCGTAATCAGAATACCAGCGAACGCTGAAGCTGGGAATTCCCAAATAGAAGCGCCCATCGAAAGGGCCGAGAAAATCGGTGTTTGCGTAGTGATGTCCCTCCTGATCAGTAATGACATTCCATCCCCAGGGGACCATGCACTTAAAATCTTTATGGATGCCGGTATAAGAAACGTATTTGGGAGGCCCGCAGGAAATGGCGACGGAAAGCAACAGAAAGCAAAAGATGGAACGGAAAGAAACAGAAAGTAACGGAAAGTCACGGAAAGCAAAAGATGGAACGGAAAGAAACGGAAAGGAGCGGAATGTAGAAAAAAGAACAGAGATGAATGGGAAACGAGCACTTCTATTCTTCACTTTCCGTTGCCTTCCGTTACTTTCCGTTACTTTCTGTTTCTTTCCGTTACTTTCCGTTTCAGTCACAGAAGAAATATAGCAGGAAGAGATGATTTTGTCGAGACCTAGAAGTTTTTTAATCTTCCTGACCGCGATATCCTTTTTTACCTAGGAAGTTAACCGTCACCGTCGCCATCGGCGAATAGGTTTTTGGGTAATTGGCCTGTTCTATCGGCCAAGTCATTCCGGCTCCCCAGGTCACCGCGTAGGAATCATTGTTGGGCCAGGTCATTTCAAGCCCGGCATCCCCCCAAAGATAAGACCAAGACGGAGCGTTGGCGCCTCCATAAAACAAATTTTGTCCGGACTGAGACTCACCCGATAATTCAAGAATATACCCCAAACCCCATTGATCGTTAAAAACCTGCTCCAAGCAAAGGCTGTAATTTAAAAGGTTCCCATTGACGACCGTCATCGGGTGAAGAGCGGATTGAATCCCGTTATTAAACCCAAACCCGGTTTCAACCGATGTCGGATTTTCAATATAGTCTCCGACCTGGGCATAAAGCGAAAAAGGTTTAAAGCGCTTGCGCATGACCAATTGAATGGACTCATCAAAAGTTCCCGAACCCGTTTGATCGGCCCCATTGAGATTCGCGTTGAGGTTTTGATATTGGCCGGTGGGCAGGACAAACAAAGCCTCCATCGAAACGGCGGGCCGGGCCCAAAAATGGTAGGTGTCGGCGTCTTCAATGATTTCCCGCTTAAGCCACATCGTCGTATCCCCGACTCCAGAAGTATTAATGCCTGGAAGCTGGTTTTCGACCAGCGGAATTGAAACGGAAAAATCCCAGCCTTGTCCAACGCCCAAATCCAGCCTTTGCGGCATAAATAAAGTCGTCATATGCTCGTTGGGCTTTTGTTGATCATAAACCCATGGCTCGACGAAATCAGAACCCAGAGGTTCGGCTTCTGCGGTACCGGTATAAAATGGCCCGCTGGTGGCCGGCCCCCAGCGATTATCTCCGCCGTCATCGGACCACAAGGGCGAAGTCAAACAAATTAGGCCAACGCCCAAAATGAGAGCGCGCGTCATTTTCATATTGGATGTATTTTAGCAAGTTTGCGCATATTTGATTTTTCATCCCAAGACCGCTATCATTTATGTTCGATGCCTGAAATCAATGCGCAAGACCACGGCTTTCAAAAGCCACTGGGACTCGCCTTATCCGGCGGCGGGGCCTTGGGAAGCTGGCAAGCCGGAGCCTTATCCGCGCTGGAAAAACAATTCGGACTTTCTTTTGATTCCATCGTCTGCTTTAGCGCCGGGGCTCTCAACGGAGCGGCTTTCGCCTTGGGTCTCATCGATGTCGCGATAGAGCGTTGGGAAAATAAAGCTCGAAAAAAAATACTCCAATTTTCCCCGCGCTTGTCGCCATTGTCTATTTTTTCCAATCAGCCGATTTTTGCCAACGCCGATTACGCCTTGGACGAGGAAAAATCAAAAAAAATTTTACGCTCAAAATTAACGGTTTTAAGTTTATCGAAAGACCGGCAAAAAAGAGTGGAGAGAATTTTTGAGCCCAATGGCCGCTGGGACGGGCCTCTACTGCCTTGGCTGGTAGCGAGTTCTTCGATTCCCGTTATTTTTCCACCGGTCAAACTTTCCCATCAAGGGCAAGAAAGTTTTTTTATCGACGCCGGAGTTTCTTCGCCTGAACCGATGAGTTTTAAGTCCCTCAGCGGCTGCAAAGACGTCATCGTTCTTGAAATGATCCGCGCCGATGAAGCCGCGCGCAACCCCAAGGGATTTTTGAGAAAAATGGACCATCAAAATCGTCTGGAAGTTCGCGGCTTTATCGATGAAGGCGTCCGCTCTCTTCAAGAACTTGCGCCTCGGCCGCGTATTTTCCGTCTTTATCCTTCCCGCACGCTTGAATTCGGGATGTTGGAATTTTTGTCTCCACTGGTCCCGCAAGCCATCGAATGGGGCCACAAAGATGCCGAGGCCTTCATTAAAAATCCGAAGCAATTTCTCGTTGGATAAGGGGATTGTTTCCGCGCAAGGCCAGAGCGGCAATCATTGTATAATTGAAAGCGACGGGGTATAGCTCAATTGGCAGAGCGCCTGGTTTGGGACCAGGAGGTTCTCAGTTCAAGCCTGAGTACCCCGAAATTCGCCCTCGCGGCTCCGCCTTTGGCGCCGATCTTTTTGTTTGCGGATTTTTTCACGCGCTCTCAGTCTCTCGGAAGTTTCCGGGGAAATTTTCATCTCGATTTGATCCGCTAATTCTCTCAACGCCAAAAAACGATTGAGAGATCTTTTGCGCTCGCACTGAACCCGAACCGAGATTTGAAGCGGCGGATAAAACAGTTGAACGCAGTTAGCGGTTTTGTTGATTTTTTGTCCGCCCTTCCCGCCACCCCGGACGAAATTTTCCTCTATTTTGTGAACGTCGATGTTTAAGCGCTTGATCTTTTCAAGAAGGGCTTTCTGCTTTGATTCGGAGACCTCAAAGCGCTCGTTTAGATTCACGAATGGAAATTATTTATCGGAACAAACAACGGCGCGCAAAAACTCGCGGTTTAATCTCGCGATATTAGAGACCTTGATTTCCTTGGGACAAGCCGCCTCGCAGGCGTATTCGTTGGCACAGTGGCCGAAACCTTCTTGGTCCATCTGAGCCCGCATATTCATGACCCGCGCGTCTCTCTCCGGAGCGCCTTGCGGCATCAAGGCGAGATGGGAAATTTTGGCCGCGACAAAAAGCATCGCCGCGGCGTTGGGGCACGCCGCAACGCAAGCCCCGCAGCCGATGCAAGCCGCCGCATCCATGGCTTTATCGGCGGTGTCTTTGGGGACTAAAACGCAGTTGGCATCCGGCGCGTTTCCGGTGTTGACCGAAACAAAGCCGCCCGCCGCCATCACGCGGTCAAAGGCCGAGCGGTCAATAACGAGATCGCGGACAATGGGAAAAGCCTTGGCACGGAAAGGCTCGATGATAATTGTCTGCCCGTCTTGAAAATGGCGCATTCGAAGCTCGCAAGAAGTGGAAGCTTTTTCCGGCCCGTGCGGATATCCGTCGATGACGAGGCTGCACATTCCGCAAATCCCTTCCCGGCAATCCGAGTCAAAAGCGATCGGCTCTTCTCCTTTTTCAAGCAATTGTTCGTTTAAAACGTCGAGGGTTTCGAGAATCGACATCTCGGGAGAAATACCGACGACTTCATAACGAACCAGCCCGCCTTGAGATTGGGCGTTTTTTTGCCGCCAAACTTCAAGAAAAAATTTCATTGATAATTCCTCTGCGCGAGATGAACGGACTCAAAACTTAAAGGCTCTTTGTGAAGTGTCGGCTCTTGGCCCACTCCCTTAAACTCCCACGCCGCGGCATAAGAAAACTTTTCGTCATCTCTTTTGGCTTCCCCGTCCGGAGTCTGATACTCTTCCCTAAAATGCCCCCCGCAGGATTCTTCGCGGTGAAGAGCGTCCTTGGCCAAAAGCTCGGCAAATTCCAAATAATCAGCGACCCGTCCGGCTTTTTCCAGGGCTTGATTGAGCTCTTCTCCGGAACCCGTCAACGCCAAATTCTTCCAAAATTCTTCCCGCATTGCCGGAATCTGGGAGAGCAAATTTTTAAGGCCCTTCGCGTTTCTGGCCATCCCGCAATAATAGAT
>JAKAQV010000135.1 GCA_021819565.1 bacterium
GCGGGCATATGATTTATGTCCGGGTTGGCTGCGTGACCTGCCATGGAATCGGCGGATCTGGCGGTTATCCCGACAATAATGTCGTGGGGGGGCTTATTCCTCCACTTGATTCCGTCTCGCGCTCATTTACCAAGCAGGAGTTGGCGCGGAAAATAAAATTTGGCGCGACGCCGCAGAAAGCTAATCCAAAAGGGCCTCAGCCGCTTCTTCAGATGCCGGCCTGGGGGCAGGTTTTAAGCGATGGGGAAATTTCCGCGGTCGCCGATTATCTTCTTTCGCTTAAATCCAAACAATCGGCGGCGGGAAATTGGTAGGATGAAAAGATAGATGGCAATTTCAAGCTTGCGCGGGCGCGTGATTGATTCCAGAAACGATCGGGTGGTGTTTGAGGTTTCCGGCGTGGGCTATGAGGTTTTTGTTTCCCGCGGGGCTATCGAAAGAATGATTCAAGAAGGCAATGGCGAGATTTTGATTCAAATCGTGTCTGTATCCGCAATGTATGGAGGCGGAGAAACCTTCTACGGCTTTTTGACGGCGGAAGAAAAAGAGGTGTTTTTGCTTTTTAAAGACAATATCCCCGGAACCGGGGCGAAAAAAGCCATGGAGTATGTGGAAAAAGCCGCGAAGTCTTTTCCTGATTTTCGGCGCGCCGTCCTCGAGAAAGACTCAAAAGTCTTGGGAGCGATTTTCGGCTTTACCTCTAAAACCGCGGACAAATTAATCGCCGGGCTTAAAGACAAGATCGGGGATATATCGCTAGGCGGAGTCGAAAAAATACGGCGCGCGCCCTTGGCGGCGGATACTTCTCTGTCTCAGGTTTTGAACGCTTTGTCGAGCTTGGGATATAAAAATTCGGAAGCGCGAGCGGCTTTAGAGGCCGTCATTGGCGAAAACGGAGAGGCGAATTTGAGCGCGGAGGAAATCGTGCGCCGAGCGCTTAAGAAACTCTAATGGGCGAGATTTCAGAGTCGGTTCTAATGCCGGATCCTGCGGCGGGAGAAGAGATTTTTGACCGAGCCCTTCGCCCCAAGACTCTAGATGAATTTATCGGCCAAGAAAAACTCAAGGCCAACTTAAGGGTCTTTATCGAGGCCGCGCGCAAACGCAAGGAGCCCTTGGACCATTGCCTCTTTTATTCTCCTCCGGGGCTCGGGAAAACGACCTTGTCCTATATCCTGGCGCGGGAAATGGGCGTTAATTTGAGAACTTCCTCGGGGCCTATTTTAGAGCGCGCCGGAGATTTGGCCGCTCTTTTGACTGATTTAAGCGAGGGCGATATTTTCTTCATCGATGAAATTCACCGTTTAAACGCGGTGGTTGAAGAAGCTCTTTATCCAGTGATGGAAGATTTCACTTTTTTTGTTTCGACAGGTAAGGGCCCTTCCGCTTCAGTTTTAAAATTAGCGGTTCCGCGCTTTACCTTGGTGGGGGCGACGACCCGGGCCGGGCTTTTAACCGGGCCGCTGAGAGACCGCTTTGGCATCGTCGGCAATCTCGGCTTTTATGACAATGCGGAGCTTGAAAAAATCGTTCTTCGTAGCGCCGGAATTTTAAAAATTCGCATATCCAATGACGGAGCTTCGGAGATTGCTCGCCGCTGCCGCCAAACCCCCAGAATCGCCAACCGCCTTTTGCGTCGCGTGCGCGATTTCGCGGATGTCAAAGGCCAAGGCCTTATTGATGGCCCCATCGCTCGTTATGGCTTGGATGCTCTTGAAGTTGATGCGGAGGGCTTGGACGCCGGCGACCGCCGGCTTTTGTCCGCGTTGATCGAGAAATTTTCCGGCGGACCCGTCGGCCTTGAAAATCTGGCGATCGCGGTGGGAGAAGAGTTGGACACGGTGACCGATGTCATCGAGCCTTTCTTGATTCAGTCCGGATTTATGTCCCGCACCCCGCGGGGAAGAGTCGCTTCCCAAAAAGCGTATCGGCATTTAAATTTTCCCGTTCCTCCCGTGCAACAAGATGCCGGGCTCTTCTAGTCTTTCCAAGGCCGCTTTTTTCGCTTTAACCTTGATTTCTCTTGTCTCTCTAAACGCCTGGTCTCATGAGCGTTCGATTCGGGTGGGGATCGTTCCGCAGGCGGATTCATTTGTCTTTGTGGTTCAGGGCCATTACCAGGCGCTTGATTTTTTGGGACGTTCCAAAAATCTCGTGGATGGAAAGACCTACACCGTTAAACCATCCGCGAAACTTTTATCGTTAGGCCGCTGGACCTTGCCGGCCAAGGCTTGGCTTAAGAGCCAAGATCCCCATGCGGCTCTCTGGATCGGAGGACGGCGCTATCCCGGAAATTTTTTGGTGCTTCTAAATTCCAATAAGACGGTTACGGGAATTGAAATTATCGGCATTGAGACTTACTTGCTTGGAGTGGTCGGCCATGAGATGGACGCGTCTTGGCCGCTAGAGGCTTTAAAGGCCCAGGCGGTGGTGGCTAGAACCTTTGCCTATTTTCAGCTTGAGAAATACCATTCCCAGGGTTATGACTTGGGAGATGACGCGGGTTCTCAGGTCTACGGCGGGGTCAATCAAACGCCGAAAAACGTCGTTCTAGCGGTTGAGAAAACCAAGGGAGAAGTTTTAGGCTATCGGGGAAAACTCTTGAGCGTCTATTATCACTCTTGTTGCGGCGGCCATACCGCGGATGCGGGATGGGTGTGGGGATTTAAGAATACGCCGCGGCCTCTAAGGGGGGTGCGCGACCCTTATTGCAAATTTTCCCCCGATTACCGTTGGAAGGTTTTTTTTAGATCGGATGAAATCAAGGCCGCGCTCGAGAGCCGCCGACTTTTGGGGGGAGCGCTTAAGTTTTTTAGAATCGGAACCGAGAAATATGATTACGCTAAAAGTTTCAAAGCTCAAATTGGAGATACCCCTTTGAGCGTGGATGCCAACCGATTTCGTTTGGCCTTGGGGCCTTCCAGCCTCAAAAGCGTGCGGATTTTTAGGATTAAAAGAGAATCGGGCGGCGTTGAGTTTTCCGGCGCGGGCTCGGGACACGGGGTGGGCCTTTGCCAATGGGGCGCGCGCGGCCAAGCCATGCGCGGCAGAAGCTATGAGAAGATCCTGAAATTTTATTTTCCCGGTTCGGTTCTTTCTGTCGTCGAGTAAAAATGATTTTTTAGGTTTTTATGATCACTGCCTCTTGAATCTTCGTTTCAGTTCTGTTAATCTGTTGGAGGTGTCGGTTGGTTAAAGGGTTTAAGAAACGGGAGAACGGTCATGAACTATCATCTAAAACGGATTAATCCATATTGGCATAATCATCCCATGATTCCCACCGGGGTCGTGGTGGGAGTTATCTGCGCGGCCATGGGCTTTGCCGCTCAACGCCCGGCTATAGAAATCGTAGGAGTGTCGATCGCGGGATTATCTCTCTTTGTCGCGGTCAAGCCCGTCTTTTCCCTCTTGTTTTCTTTGATTGGGCTTTTTGGAGGAGTCAGCACGTTTTTGATCGCCCCCGGGCTTAACGCCGACAGCTTGACGCCACCGCTTAAGTTTATTTCCATTCTTCTATTCACCGCGTTTTATGCGGCGCTCATGGACGCGATGCTTTTGGTCGTGGCGGTGATTTATAATTTCCTGGTCGGCCCTGGGGGCCTTTCCGGGCTTCATCTTGAATTATCCGAGGCGGAGGCGGAAGAAGAGGTCGAGGGATGAAAATCAACGCCATTTACGCCTCGCGCGAACCCAATCGCGCAGCAGTTTTAATTGAAGCGTTATCGGCCAATCAGTTCGCTGTGTCTGTGGCGCAAAAATCCAAAGAGGTTTTGGATCAACTCTCTAAGCAGAACGCTAGTCTTCTTTTAATGGGAGAAAAACTACTTGATGCTGACGGAGTTTCATTCGTTAAAAACCTAAGGGCCAAAGGGGCTTATAAGCAAATGCCGGTGGTGGCGGTCGTCGAACATGGAGAAACCCAGGCGGTTGCCCCGCGGCGGAGCGCATATGCGGCCTTTGGGAAAAAGCCCGTTGACGCCATTCGCGTCAAATTTTCCGGCGAGGGAACTTCAAATGGAGTGGCCGCTTCCGCGTCTTCCCAGGCGAGCATTCGCCTCGCGTTTTTTAACGCGGGAGCGGATGAGTGTCTTTCTCTGAATTGGGATGCGGCGGAATGTGTTGCCCGCATCAAAGCTCTTTTGAGGCGCACCCAAACGGTTCCTTCCGAAGAAATCATCAAGATGGGGCTTATCGAACTTAATTTGACAAGTTACACCCTTCATATTGGCGGCAAAAAAGTTAATTTAACTTCTAAGGAACTCGATTTGCTTTATGTTTTCCTAAGTTCGTCAAATCGCGTTTTAAGCCGTCCGTATTTAATTGAGCGCGTCTGGGGATATAACTATTTCGGGTCTCCGCGGACGGTGGATGTTCATGTGAGGCGTTTGCGGGAAAAATTAGGCCCGGCGGCAAAGTACGTGACGACCATCCCTTGCGTGGGATATAAATTGATTCCCCCAAGTTCTGAAATGCGGAGGTAGCGAACATGACAAAACAAAGCCATTCCAAGCTTCTGGTGATCGACGACGACGCCCATCTGCGCGAGAGTTTGGCCGAGGTTTTGGAACTGGACGGATTTGAATGCTTTCAGGCGGGAACGGCCAAGGCCGGGCTTGAGAGCGCGGCGAAAATCAATCCCGAGATTGTCATCATGGATATTCAATTGCCGGATTCCTCTGGTTTTCAGATATGCCAGGAACTGCGCAAGCGCTCGAAAACGACGATATTGATTATGATGACGGGGCGTTTTTTGTCTTTAGACGAGAAAAAACAGGGTTTTGCCTTGGGCGCGGATGATTATTTGACCAAACCTTTCGATATCGTTGAGCTTTCTGCGCGAATCCGGCAAATGCTGACCCGCCGGAAGGGTTAATCTTAGGCCTCATGCCATCATCGGCTCAAAGAGGCAAACTCGCCTATAAAATTCTTCTCTGGTTTTTGGTCATTTCTCTAATTCCGATGGGAGTCGCCGGGCTCTATTTGATTAATATTTCCCAGGCTTCTCTTCATCAGCAAATTTTGGGGACGGAAAAATCCTTGGCCGAGAGTTTTGCCGAAACGGTCTATAAATATATCGCGACCTATCGGGATATTCTGGAAGAATCCGCGGCTTTGCCGCAATTTGTTTC
>JAKAQV010000136.1 GCA_021819565.1 bacterium
CGGGGGGGTCTTGACCCCGGCGGAGTCAGAGCCTTGGTTGCCGACAAAAACAAGGTTTTAATCGAAAAAGGCGCCGGGCTTGGTTCCGGAATTACCGACGAAGAGTATCAGGCGTCCGGGGCTTCTATTGTTTCCGACAAGAAAAAACTATTCGCGGATGCCGAGATGATTATCAAGGTCAAAGAGCCCTTAGCGGAAGAGTTTTCTTATTTTCATAAAGGCCAAATTCTCTACACCTATCTTCATCTCGCTCCCGCGCCGGAACTGGTGGCCTTTCTTAAAAAAATGAGTTTGCGCGCTGTGGCCTATGAAACAATTCAGCTCGATGACGGCAGCCTTCCCCTTCTTACTCCGATGTCGGAAGTCGCCGGAAAAATGAGCGTTCAAATTGGGGCTCAATTTTTGGAAAAGCATTACGGCGGGCGCGGTATTTTGCTTGGCGGCGTTCCCGGGGTCAATCGCGCGACCGTCAGCATTGTCGGAGGAGGCGTTGTCGGAATTAATGCGGCTAAAATCGCCGTCGGGATGGGCGCGCGAGTCAACATCCTCGATATTTCCGCTCAGCGTTTGGCCTATCTAGACGATGTCTTTGGAAATTCGGTGACGACTCTGATGAGTCATGAAGAAAACATCCAGAATGCCGTCATTAACTCCGATCTCGTCATCGGCGCGGTTTTAATCGCCGGAGCTGTCGCGCCAAAACTGGTGACTGAGGCGATGGTCAAAAAGATGCGCCCGGGTTCCGTCATCGTTGACGTCGCCGTCGACCAAGGCGGATGCGTTGAAACCGCCGAAACCACGAGTCACGACAACCCTGTTCTTGTCAAACACGGAGTTCTTCACTACGCGGTTCCCAATATCCCGGGAGCGGTGCCCAATACTTCCACCTACGCCTTGACCAATGTAACTCTCAAATACGCGCGCGCTATCGCCAAATACGGCCTTGAAGACGCCTCAAAAAGAGATCCCGCGCTCAAAAAAGGCATCAACGCCTACGGGGGAGAAATTACCTGCGAGGCCGTGGCCCAAGCCCTGGGAGAAAAGTCTTCCAAAATCGAAAACCTTATTGCGGCCTAAACAAAAAAATCAGCGGTAGTGCAGTAGAATTTTTTGGGAATGGCCAAAGAGCGTTGGCGTTTGCTTTCGGTGAAATTCTTTAAGGGCTATCGCTGAAACTCGAGTCTTGATGTAATTTTCCAAATTGCCTGCAGTGATTGTTTTTGTCTTTTTTGACAAACCCGCTCTCCATTGAAGCCCCTTTAGGAAGAAGTAGGTAAACAACGAGTGGTTTTTTTGCGGGTACCAGTTTGCCACTTGGTCAGGAGCAGAAGCGGCAAAGACAAGTCCTGACAGAGGAGGCCGAGCTAGGGGCAAGACCGAAATTTCCAAAGGAGAAGCGTTGCTAATGAGCATCCCTGATGGCGATGCTCCGCTAAAACAAGCGTCCAGAATAACGACAGCTCGACGCGCGGGGATATGGTTGATGTTTGAATAGAGGGTCTCTAAGGGATAACCATTCAATGCGACATAGTCCGGATCAGCATCCACGGGCACAAGATATGGCTTTTTTGTCGTCAAGTCCGGAGCTCCGTGACCGGAATAATAAACATAAATTATTGCATTCGGGCCTTGGGTGATGGCATAATCGTAAAGCTTCCCATGCGGAAAACCTTTTTTGCCGAAAACAGATTCCATTTCTCCTTTCGTTGCGTTTTTCAGATAAATAATATTCTTGGGAGAAATGCCAAAAGTTTTTATGAAATATTTTTTCATTATTCGTCCATCGTTAAGAGCATAGGCAACCGACGGGACATCCGGGTTTTGGTAATCTCGATTAGCGATGATCACGCCAATGGCGTTGTTTTCTTGAATTCCCAGAGGAATGTTTACATCTACAGAAGAAGGATTATAAAGTATTGTTGGTGACATCGTCTTCTTAACGGCAACGCTTTCGGCAGGGTTAAATGCTGGGATAAAGTTGGGATACTCCCGGGCAGAAGACTTTGATACCCAGCCGCCCCCCTCAAGAGCGTAAAAATCATTGTCATAGCCAACGGAAGCTAGTTGGGTTCCAGCAGAAAGTTGCTTAATGACCTCAGCGGTTTTCCCTGGAGACGCAAGAATAGGAGTATCTTTTGTAAGACTTAGAAGCGCATATTGAGGAGTATATTTTATGATCGGCTCAGAAATAGAAATGGGAATACTGCTCTGTTTTCCCGCGCTATCTTGCGCTGATATCACAAGAGAGGTATTAGGTAAAACTGGAGCATAACCTTTAAATGAATACCCATATCTGTAGTTTCCCTTGTTCGCTAAGGGAGAAAAATTTGAAATTTCGCGTTCCCCCAAAGTGACAAGGGCAAGAGACTTGTCTGAATAGATAAATCCCTCGACATAAAGCCTAGAACCTCTAATTGATTTTTTTGTCAGGCGGATCACTGGGGGAAACATATCCGGCCTCTGGGTCACAACGTTTTTTTTATCGACCCAGCCTTTTAATTTGTTCCCTGCTCGAACCCAGACCCACCGCGAAGTCAAGGTTTTTTCAACGGAGACCGGAGTTCCTAAAGGTAAAAGAGTAATGACTTGTCCAGTCAGGCTTTTAATCGGCGCATCATTGTCTCCGATGTAATAATCATAATCCTTAAGCGGGAAAACCTCAACCATTCCCCGCGAGTCAGATTTTTCGAAAGATTCTTCTGATTCGCCAACCGCTAATTCCTTTTGAATCGGATTAAAAGCGACGCTTGAAATTCCTTGTTTAGATTTCCAGGTAAAGACTTTCTTTCCAGTGGCCACATCCCAAATTTGAGCAATAGAGTTGCCTCCAGCCGCAAGTTGGCGACCATTTAAAGAAAAAAGAACGCTTCTGACGGCATCATCGGCTTTTAGCGCGCTTAACACGCGGCCTTTCAAACTCCATATATAAACGGAGCCGTCAAAGCCGCCGGCGGCAATCCGCGTTCCCGTTGGATCAAAGGAAATGCTTCTGACAAACGTATTCGTTTCCCACCCAGCTTTTCTTTCTCCAGTAGATATATCCCACAATTCTATTTTTCCTGTGACCAAGGTCGACTCTCCGGCCACAATTTCTGCGCCATCCGGAGAAAAGGAAATTCCCGCGACATCATTGACAGTCTTCCATTCACGCTTAATTTTTCCAGTATGAGAATCCCAGATTTGGACATATCCGCTAAAAATATACTCATTGCTTTTTCCACTACCGGAACTCCAGTCCCATTCTCCAGCGGCAAGCTCTTGACCATCCGGAGAAAAGGCGACACTATTAATGCCAAAGCGAGCCTCCCATTTCTCTATCATTTTGTGATTTAGAACGCTCCAGATTTCAATTTGCCCATTTTCTTCTCCCACCGCGATCTTACTCCCATCTGGAGAAAAAGCGATACTATTGACGCTATAAATCGCCTTCCATAACCCCACCTGTTTTTTCGTTTTTGTGTTCCAAATTTGAATGTAACCTACCTTGCTGTTATCCCAATTCCGTTCGCCTGCCGCCATCAATTTTCCATTCGGAGAAAAGGCAAGGCTTGTCACCCCCTTTTTAGCAACAAGAAAAAAGTTTTGCGGTGATTCTTCGCTGGAAGGCATTGCTACATCTTGAGAGGTAAATGTTTCCTGATGCCACAATGAACAAGCAGCGCTTAGCGTCAAGACAATAAATAGAACGATGTAGTTTTTTTCTCTCATTGGTCTGAGCGCCTAAGATGATGATACCTTTTAATTTTCCCCAACATCTTCTTCGCTTCTTTTCGGTATCCGGCGTCTTTTGAGTTGAGGAGTTCCTGATAAAGCTCGGCGGCTTGCGGCCATTCTTTAAGCCGCAGATAAATAAACGCGGCGATATTTTTGATCATGCTCGGGGTCTTTGGAGAGTGAAGATACGGGCTTAAGGCCTCAACAGCTTGTTTTGGGTCTCCCTTTTGGGAAAAAGCGATGGCGGCGATATAAGCCTTGTATTTGGAATTGTCTGGTTCAAGAATCAAGCCTTCCCGCATCAGTTGAAGGGCCTCATCCGGACGACCCAAGTTAAAAGCCAAAGCCCCCGCCGCATAGAGGCGGACATAGCTAAAAGAAGGGTCCAGGCTGAGAATTTCTTTTGCCCGCGGAAAAATTCCCGGATAGAGAGGAACATCTTTGGGAGGGTTTAGATCGTCGGCCATCGCCTCGCTCGAACCGTAATAAATCAACAGGCGAACCATCTCGATGTCGGCTGCAAGGCGACCAAAACCGAGATTAAGAAGCGTCAGTATTTCAACCGGATGTTTTGAGGAAGAAAAATCCGGTAAGGCTTTGGTTGGTTTAAATGAAGAAAAAAAACCGTTCATGAGAAAGAGGAATAAAAAAAGCAGCAAAAAATAGCGCATGGCGGCCCTAGAATTCTTTTTCTCTCAAAATAAGCCACGACAAGAAAATAAAAATCGAAAAATAGATAGCGGCATAGCCTGCGCCCATTAAAACCTTGGTTTCGTCAAAACTGCCTTGCCAATTTAAGACTTCAAAATGCGGGAAAATAAACAGAAGAAGACGGCTAAAAACAGCGGTTAAACCCGATTCCTTTCGCGTCAGAAAGCGAATTTCAGCGGTAAAGTTCCCCAATATCCACAAAGCTCCGGAAAAGACAATCGCGGCAATAGTCGAAGTCGAAAAAAGAGAAAAAAATACCGCGGCGGCAAGCAAGATCAAGGCTTTAAGAAAAATTCCCAAGAGAGATAATAAATAAGAATTTTGCCAGCTCCAGTGATGAATAAAAAGGAGAATCAGATGAATCAAAGACATTGAAACCATGATCAACAGAAGCGAAAGAATTAAGCCGAGAACGCGGCCCAACAGATATTCTAGCCGGCTCAGCGGGCGGGATAAAACCAAATAAATGGTTTTTGTCTCGATCTCTCTTAAAAACAAGGTTGCGGAGAAATAGATCCCCGCGATCAATGTCACCATTTCAATTAAAGCTAGCCCGGAATCCATCAGAACCCTTAACTCTTGCTCGACCGCCAAAACCCCGAACAAAAGACTTGCATAAACTAAAATTCCGCCAAAAATCGCGACTAAAACAAAAATGCGAGAT
>JAKAQV010000137.1 GCA_021819565.1 bacterium
TGGAGTTTACGTCGGAGCGACGATGGCTTCCGAAAGAACCGCGGCCGCCGATGGAAAAGTCGGCGAGGTGCGCCGGGATCCGATGGCGATGATTCCATTTTGTGGATACAATATGGGCGATTATTTCGCTCATTGGCTCGAAATGGGGCGCGAGATTTCAAAACCTCCGAAGATCTTTCACGTCAATTGGTTCAGAAAAGACGAAAACCGGAAATTTCTCTGGCCCGGCTACGGGGAGAATTTGCGCGTTCTTGAATGGATTTTGGCCCGCTGCCGAGGGGAAGGAAAAGCCCAAAAAACTCCGATCGGCTTTGTCCCGTCTTCTGACGCCTTGGACCTGTCGGGGCTTAATATTCCAAAAGAGACGATTGATAAGCTTCTTGAGGTTCGCTCCGAAGACTGGGTTTCCGAGCTCGATGGCGTTAAAAGCTTCTTTGAAAAATTTGGGGATAGCTTGCCCAAGGAACTTTGGAAGCAGTTTGAGGAGCTCAAAAGCCGCCTTCAATCCAAGGTCGCGGCTTAGTGTTTGTTGCGAGCCCTAAGATCGGGGTTTTTTCCGCTATGAGCGGAATACACTTGATACCAAAACGCAGACTTGGATCGGCGATTCGGTAGAGCACGTTCTTCGGGTTGCGCTCCGATTGGCCGAGAGGTTAATTATCCTTGTCAAGGATAATCCAGACAAAGGATAACATGAATCTAAAAGTAACTGCTCAGGCCAAGGGAAATCTATCGCGTTCTCCCTCTCCCTTGACGGGAGAGGGAGGGGTGAGGGTGAGCGAAGCTCATCGTCACCCCCCATCCTAACCTTCCCCCGCAGGGGGGGAAGGAAATTAACAAAGAGCCTGAGCAGCTATGAGAATTTACCCCAAGAGGGCGACGAGCTTGCTGGGAGACGCGGCGCCGCGGACGATCTATGTTTGGCACAATAAACAACTTCTCGGAGTTTTAGCGATCGCCAGAATATTTTTCGAGATTTTATTGGGATTTTACTGCTTCGTTATTACTCGGGACAGTCTAACAATGCCTTTTCAAATTCTTCCACAAATTTTACAGCTCTTTGATAAAGCTCATATACTTCTTGTCCTGTTTGTTCTATGTGGTAGGCGGCGAAGTTTTTATGTGCCAATTCGTTCCTTAACCCCCCAATTTGGATAAATGAACGGATGGCTTCCTCTAATTCCTGCTCATTCTTAATCTTGACTTGAAAGCTTGTTGAAAAATTGTCGCCAAATAGTTTTAAAAATTTATTTGCGTTTTGCGCTTCCCAGTCGAAATATGTGTGATATTGTCTGGAAATCGCTTTTGCTTCCATCAGCGCCTTAATTTTTGAATTATCCTGAGAAGCTTGTAATACAAAATTTCGAATAATCTCCTGAATACGCGTCTCAAAATAGCTTGCGGCTGACATGATCAAAATTTTCTTGAGTTTATTGTCAGCATCAATAAATAGTGAAATCTCGTTTTTAGATTTAAGAAACTCCAATATCCCTGAATTTTCCTCATACAAGTTGTCAATTGGTGTCGACACTTTTGAGTTAATAAGATGGGAGAAGCTCTTTTGCTCGTTTGAGCCTCAAATTGACTTTTGCCTTGTTCGTGGTTTGTGATTTTATTGCGCTAAGAAAGTCGTCATCTTTCTTTAGAGCCGCTAGTTGGTCGGTAGTAAAGTCCTTTTTTACCAGTTCTTTCTTTTGGAACGCTGGCGAGCATATTGCGTAAAAAACCGCCTCATAAATCGTGATATTGAATCTCCCGGGTTTCAGCGTAAACACAGCAGGATCGACAGAAGCGATGGATTTTAGGAACGAGGCAAACATTTTTCGTCTGTAGCTGATGTCTGCGTCGCTTAAAGATTTACATTGTTTTGAAAACTCGTTTAGAAAGATTGTCATGGAGGAAGAGTATTTTTCGCTATTTTCCAACATGGCGAATCCCCTTAACAAAACCTCGATATCCTTCATTCGGATATCCAGCTGGGGAGATGCAAGTAGCTTTCTCCACTGGGAATCTCTATTTAGCTCGGCCAGAAGCTCATAAAACTTAGAGTGATAAAGACTTGCGCGAATTTCTTGCGCCGCTAGGTTAACTCCACCAGAATTCAGTCTGCTGAATATCTCGTAAATTGAAGAGTCTCCTTCCGGGGAGCTTTGCTTCAAGATTATATTCCTAATGGTCCTCAGATCGAATGTTGATCTAGTTTCCTCTGTAAGCGTTTTGTAATTGAGGCCATCCAGTGGTCGCCGTTTATCCGGGTCGATTTTTTTTAGCCGGAGATTAAAGTTGCCAAAGTAATTGTCATTGGCAAGTATTTCATCCGGAATGATCCCGTCTTTGTTGTATATCTGCCGCATCTCTATGCGCTTTTCGTCTTTGGGAAAGCGACCTATCACAAAAAAATAAATACTTAGCAGGCGTTGCTGCCCATCTACTACAAGAAATTTATTCTTAATTCTAACTTCCTCGAAAAGAAATATCTGTGGTATTGGCAATCCTAGAATGATCGATTCGATAAGCTTAGATGCGCGTTTTATGTCCCACACGTAATGTCTTTGAAAAGGAGGGAGCTTAAATGTTCCCTTTTGTATGAAATCAAATATGGTTTTAATGTTGAAATCATTTGGAGCGGAGATAATGTCGTATTCATTAATTCCAATGCCTTCTTCCTGATCCGCCTCGTCCTTATCAAGCCATCCATTGTCTTCTTCCATTTCAATCCTCCAAAAAATTATTTCTGTATTTTCCTTAACATGCGCGTTTGGCATGACTTGGGCATTAGGCGCACGTCATGCTCCCAGATGCGCGCGATTTCCCAGCCATGCTTTTTGAGTTCGCGATTCTGTTTCTGATCGCGTCGCATATTGCCAGCGATTTTCTTCTCCCAATATTTTTTGTTGGACTGGGGACGTAGATTGCGCGTACAATGGGCGCAGCCATGCCAAAAGCAACCGTCCACGAAAATGGCGAGCTTTTTCTTTGGAAAAACGATATCCGGAGCGCCGGGCAAGCCCCGCCCATTCGTCGTCCAGCCTCGAATCCCTTTGGAAATAAGCCAGCCTCGTAGTCGCAATTCGGTCGAGCGCGTTCCAGTCGATTTAATGGCGGACATGATCTTTGACCGCTTCGCGCGAGAGACGGTGTCCATCCCATTATTCGCCGCGGTGAACCCTAATCCATGAAGGATCGAAGCTCATTTCTTTCAATACCGCGGCCGCGGATAAATGCGGCGGTCTACGGACGCTAAATCGCAAGCGATTGGTCGGGACGTTCTCTATTATGGTGAATTGAGAGCCGGTAAATTGCCATGTGAATCGATGTTGGTTTGTTTGGCGGTCGTATCCTTCCAGATTTTTACGCTTATTCATTTTCCACTGGAATTGGTCTGGCGGGTACATGATAGTTTCCGTTTCGAACGCGGTGAATTCGGAAAGGTCCGGCCCTTTGATGAGGACGACTGTTCGCATATGAGCGTATCGCGCTCGGAGATTCCCGACTCGCTCGTTCCATATTTTTAAGACGTCAGAGCCGATGCTCTGCGGATCTCTTTGCATATCGCGTTCATCAAAAGAATATGCGGGAGAGTTTCTTCCGGAAATAAGGCGAATCTTTGTTATCTCGAAGGGTTTGTTCCCTTTGACCGTTTTCGCGCCCCACGCGCAATTGCCCATGATGACGTCATCCAGTCCGACGTTCGACGGCTTCCATTCGGCCCCAATCGCGACGGCGAATATTCGTTCCCAAACGCGGCCTTCTATATCTGGTTGCCTGCCGGGGAGACCGCAGAGGGGGTCGGTCGCTAGGATATAGACTATTTCCCGTCCAACATTTAGGGCGAAGTCGCGGGGGAAAACGTTCAAAGGATAGGGCGGCGGGACTCTCTCGACCGTTCGGACGCGCGGACGTTTTTCGGGCGTGGGCTCGGGCATTCTTTTCTACGCTAGAGCCATATCTCTAGAGTTTATGGTTTTTTTAGATTGGGACTTGACAGGGGTTAGAGCCTTATCCAGCCGCTCAAGAACGGCGCGGATAACGGGAACGGCCACGGAATTTCCCGCTTGTTTTCTTGTTTGGGAATCGTTCGAGACAATCTCATATGAGTCGGGGAAACCCTGGAGTCGCAACATTTCTCGGGGGGTGAGCCGCCTTTTGCCGTCGACTAAAAGGTAGTTGTATGAGGCTCCGGCGCGGAGAGCGCAAGAAAATGGATAGGAGCTAACGTGTCCGCCCTTGTTCTCGTGCCATATGGCGGGGCTAAACTTGCTCTTGTGGGCCGCCATGCGGCTTTTGACGATTCTCTCCGAGGTGAAATGTTTGGAGTCGACATTTTTTTCAAGTATCTCGGCCAAGGGTTTCATTGGCGCTCCGCCTGACGGCCATTCAAACTTGATGTCCTCCAAGGAGCCTACGATGAGTATTCGTTCTCTTTTCTGGGGCAATCCGAAGTCTAAAGCGTTAAGGACGCGCCAAGAGGTTTTGTAGCCCAGTTCCGTCAAGGTTTTTAGTATGGCGGAGAGCGTTTTGCCGTTATTGTGGCTGACAAGCCTGCGGACGTTTTCAAGGACGAAAGCGCGCGGTTTTTTTTCCTTAATGATGCGCGCGATTTCAAAGAAAAGCGTTCCCCTTGCGTCGTCAAAGCCTTTCCCCTCGCCGATGATGCTGAAGGGTTGGCAGGGGAAACCCGCGAGAAGAACGTCATGGTCGGGGATGCTGGAAGCCGGTATCTGGTGGATGTCTCCGAGAGGCTTTAGTCCAAAGTTTCGCTCGTATGTCCTTCTCGCTTCATCATCGATGTCGGACGCCATTTCGCATTGCCAACCGAGCGAATTCGCGGCTAAATGGAATCCGCCGATGCCACAGAATAAGTCAATGAACCGTAGGGGGACCGAGCGAGTCTCATAGTTCCCCTTGCTTTCACGCAACTGATTCTCTCTTGAGTTCCAGTGATGATTCTTCATCTTAACCTTCCCAATTATATCAAGTCTGCCGCGCGTTCGCGCTTCCTGATGCCTTTTGCGCGATTCAGTCAACTGGAGTGGCGCTAGAT
>JAKAQV010000138.1 GCA_021819565.1 bacterium
ACTTTCTCGCTGAAAACCCGGCGGCGGAAGTTTTGAAGGGAAATCCGGACATTGATCATCTGATTGTTTACGACAAAAAACATCCTTGGCGCTTGATACGCCAAATACGCGCTCAAAAGTACGATTGGGTGATCGATTTTTTAGGCACCCCGCGAAGCGCCGTTTTAACCGCGCTCAGTGGCGCCAGTCTCAGAGCCGGGCTGGCCCGCGTATTCCACCACTGGGCCTATAATCACCCCCTGCCGGATCCAAAGGGCTCATTCTATGTCGCCGAAGAGAAAATCCGCCTTTTAGAGCCCTTAGGAGTCAAATTCCATGGGAACTTGAGCGCGGAAATTAAAATCCCGAATGAGTCCAAAGCCTTCGCCCGGGATTTCTTTTCCAAAAATCCGATCTCCCGCCCCCGAATCGTTTTATCCCCGGTGTCCCGAAGACATTTTAACCGCTGGCCGTTAAACCGTTATGCCGCGCTGGCCGACCGGCTCATTTCCGATCTTGGCGCCTCAATTTTAATCGTCTGGGGGCCGGGAGAAAAAGAAAATGCCGATCAAGTTGCCGCCGCCATGAAACACAAACCCCTGATTGCGCCTCCAACCGGGAACCTCATGGATCTCGCCGCTCTCATTGAAGGAGCGGATTTGTTTATCGGCAACGACAACGGCGTCAAACATATCTCCGCGGCCTTGGAAGTCGCGACCTTCACCATTTACGGCCCGCACTCTCCGGTCAGTTGGACCTTTCCCGATCCCAAGAGGCATCGCTTTATCCAGAAGTCCTGCCCTTGCCGCGAAGAGTCTAAAAACGAACACCTCTGTCAAAGCCTCTCGTGTCTTAACTCTATTTCAGCCGACGAAGTTTTTGGAGAAGTCAGAGATTTCCTGACAAATCTCGTACAATAAGGTATGCTTGAAACTGAAAAGCCTCTCGATGAAATCAACGATCGTCGCGTCTCGGTTGGAAGCTGGGAAAACCGCCGCGAACAGATCAAAACTCATCCTCTCGGCCCCGCCTTTTTAAAATTCCTCAGTTTCGGATTTTGGTTGGGACTCATTCTCCGCAAACTGGCTTACGGCATGGGCCTCAAAAAATCAATCCGCCTGCCGGCGCGGGTGATCTCAATTGGTAATTTAAGCGTCGGGGGAACCGGAAAAACTCCCGCCGCGATATTGGCCGCCAAAACTCTTCACAGCCACGGCCAATCCCTCGCCATTCTCAGCCGCGGATATAACCGCTCGAAAAACTCTTCCGAAGTCGTCACCCTGCTTGACGACAATCCTCCGCATTGGGAAGAATGCGGAGACGAGCCCTGGATGATGCACCAAGCCCTCTTTGGACTCAACATCCCAATCCTGGTCTCTAAAAATCGCGTGAAAGCCGGGCAAGAGGCAATCACCTTTTATCATTCAAAAGCGTTGATTTTAGACGATGGGTTTCAGCATTGGAAAATTAAACACGATCTCGACATTGTCCTTGTCAATGCCGCCTCTCCGTTTACCGAAGACCGCCTTCTGCCCGCCGGAAACCTCAGGGAGCCCGCCTCCGCTCTCAGGCGCGCTCAGATGATTGTCATCACCCATGCCGATTTAATTGCCAAGAAAGACCTCAAGCTTCTCCGCGAAAAAATAGCGGCAATGAGCCCCAAAGCGGAGATACTGGAAGCCTCTCACGTGCCGGATTTCCTATTGGATATCAAAACCCAAAGAAAGCTCGACGTTTCGCTTTTGGAGGGAAGAAGAATCGTCACCGTTTCCGGAATCGCCTTTCCGCAGCTTTTTGAAAATCAGCTCACGGAATTGGGAGCCCGCATCGAGCAGCGCTGGCGGTTTCCTGATCATCACCCCTATCAAATCGAGGAACTCAAGGCCATTGAAACCGTGCGCTCAGGGCGAGCGTTTTTGACCACTCTTAAAGACGCGACTCGCCTACCTCTGGGCTGGAAAGAGACCTTGTCCGGAGAGTTATACGCTTTAGCCATCAAATTAAAAATCACTCAAGGACAAGAAATCTGGGAAAAAGCGCTTCTCGGATGAAAGATATTTGGAGAATAGGGTCAATGAAAAAACTCTCTTTTTTGCTGTTCTTAATTTCCTTGCCGGCCTCCGCTACGGAACTGACCCTCCCGCTCATTTCCTCTTCCACTTTGTCCAATATCCACAAATTGGAAAAGCCCGAGATCTCTCCTTCAAGCGCGCCGTTAACGGCTTTGACCGTTTTTCCCGAAAATTTAAAATTTGAAATCTCCTGGGGCCCGGTTAATGTCGGCGAAGCTTCCTTGGAAGTCGCCCAAAAAGTCTCTTTTGCCGGAAAAACGGCTTACCACATCATTAGCCGGGCTCGCTCCAACTCTTTTTGCGACGCCTTCTATAAAGTCCGAGATCTCAACGAATCGTGGATGGACGCGACCAATCTTTCCTCCCTGGGATATTCAAAAAATTTAAGAGAAGGTCATTTTTTCAGGGATGAATGGGTCTTTTTCAATCACGATACCCACTCTTTTTTAGCCAAAACGGTCTCAAAGACCGGAAGCGTCTCTTATTCAACGGGGCCGATCATCTCCCACATCCAAGATATTCTCTCAAGCCTCTATTATCTTCGCTCTCAAACCCTGACTCCGGGAAAAAACGTTTTTGTCAATGTGAACACCAAGAAAAACTGGCCGCTCTTAGTTCGAGTTCTCAGAAAAGAAAAAATCACCGTTCCTGCCGGAACCTTCGACACGGTGTTAGTCGAGCCCTTGGTCCGCAAGCACGGAATCTTTGTCCAAAAAGGCCGCAAACTCCAGGTCTGGCTGACCGATGACGCCAAAAAAATTCCCGTTCAGATGCAAGTCGATATTCTCTTTGGGCACGTCAACGCCGTCCTTGTCTCCGGGGTCAAAGGTTTTTTTAGCCTTTAAAGTCCCGCGCAAACCAGGGAAACAACGCCAAATGATATATTTATATAAAGTTTATTCAATATATTGATAAACACTAGATAATCTGGTAAACTTCCTATATATGGATCCGCTTAAAAACCCGTTTTCTCCAGGCGCGGGAAATCCGCCGCCGGAACTCGCCGGCCGCGATGATTTGCTCAAAGAGGCCGCTATCGTGCTTGGCAGAATCAAACGCGGGCGCTATGAGCAAAGCCTCATGCTTGTCGGGCTGAGAGGCGTCGGGAAAACGGTTTTACTTAATCGCATCAAGGATATTGCCGAAGCTGAAAAATATTGCGTCGTGATGATCGAAATTTCCGAGGACCGCTCCCTTCCCGAACTCCTTATCCCCGGTCTTCGGGGGACGCTCATAGAACTCGACAGAATGGAGAAAATTAGCGCTAAGGTGAAGTTAGGATTGCGCGTTCTCCGGAGTTTTATCGGGACGTTCAAGATCAAGTTCGGCGAGACTGGGGTCGAGTTAGGAATTGACCCTGAAAGAGGCAAGGCGGATTCAGGGAATTTGGAGTCCGATCTTTCGGAACTCTTTGTCGCGCTGGGAGAAGCCGCCAAGGATAGGCAAAGAGCCGTCGCCATCATTATCGACGAAATTCAATACTTAAACGAAGAAGAGATGGGCGCGCTAATCATGGCAATACACCGCGTGTCTCAGCGCCAATTGCCGCTGGCGCTTGTCTCAGCGGGTTTGCCTCAGCTGATCGGCCTGGCCGGGAGATCGAAATCTTACGCGGAACGACTATTCCGATTTCCCGAGATTGGCCCTCTTTCTCCCAAGGATGCGGCAGCGGCTTTGCGCGACCCCGCAAAAAAAGAAGGTGTCGTCTTTGCGGAAGACGCGCTCAAGGAAATCGCGCTTCAGACTCGGGGATACCCCTACTTCCTTCAAGAGTGGGGATATCAGGCTTGGAATTTAGCGAAAGAGTCGCCTATTAACAGAAGCGTCATCCTGCGCGCCAACGTTGAAGCGGTTAAAAAACTCGACGGAAGCTTTTTTCGAGTCCGGTTTGACCGCTTGACCCCGCGCGAAAAAGACTATTTGAGAGCTTTGGCTGAATTGGGGCCTGGACCGCATCGCTCTAGCGAGATTGCCGATCGTCTCGGCATTAAAGTCCAGTCCAGCGCGCCGTTGCGCGCGGGGCTGATCGGCAAGGGAATGATCTACAGTCCGGCTCACGGCGATACGGCTTTTACGGTCCCTCTTTTCAATGATTTTATGATTCGGGTCATGCCGGACTGGGGAAAGCATCCTTTGAGGAAAGCGTAAAGATGCAAATCGACATTCTCTTTGGCCACGTCAACGCCGTCCTTGTCTCCGGGGTCAAAGGTTTTTTTAGCCTTTAGACTGTCAATTATTTCTTAACATTAACCCCCTATCCTTTTCTTATACAAATGAATTGGAAAAGGCATTGGATTTTTAGCGGCGTTCTCTTATCCCTTATTTTCTCGTTTGTTCTCCCGCGATTATGGGCCGATAATCTCTTTGATTTTCGCCCCGGAGCGGCGGGAATGGGCATGGGCATGGCCTATTCCTCAATTGCCTCGGGCCCAGACGGGCTTTTCTTTAACCCGGCGGGAACCGCCAATACCGCTTACACCCAAACCGGCGGGACGATGGGGCGGCTTGATTCTCCCAACGGCCCCATGTCTTACGACGCTTTAAGCTATGTGCGGCCTTACGACCCTAAAAATACCGCGACCGTGGGAGCCGCTTATTTGGGAGAACAACAGACTAACGGCCCCGGGCAAAATACTCTCCTTCTCAATTATGCGCAAGACTGGTCTCCCCAAGGGATTCCCTTATCCAATCCCCTCCAGGTGGGAGCGAACATGCAGTTCATCAACGACAGCAAAGGCCCTCATTCCTCGGGAACCTTCGGGCTTGGAATGGACGCCGGAGTGATCGCGCGATCAAATTCCGGGCTAAGATCTTCCTTGACGGTCATGAATCTAACCACGGAATCCAATATCCCCGCGGCTCTTGATCTCGGATCATCCTACACCTGGCATAAATGGCTCACCCTGGCCGGAGATATCTATCAACAACAGCATCTGCTTGAGTTTAGATCGG
>JAKAQV010000008.1 GCA_021819565.1 bacterium
CGAAAAAAGACCTAGGCGGAAGCGGGGCTATTGGGGCGGGATTACGGAGTGTTGTTTTCCGTTTGGCTCGAATTTGGGTTCAGCGGAGAAGCCGCAGTCGAGGCGGAAACGGAATTTAAGCTCAAGCTATGCCGTAATGGAAAATTCGAGCGGCTCTGGAAAATCCAAAAACTGACCGCGAAAGAAACTGCCGCGGCAACAAGGGCGGGGATAAGCCAATTTTGAGAAAAAACGCCCGGGCGAAAAGAAGTTTTGTGGGAATTTGCCGCCGCCAAGACTTGCGGGAAGCTTTGAGTCCACTCCATGGGCAGGGATTTTTTAGGAGCTTTGGCTAGAACCATTTTGACTTTTCTTAAAGATTCCAGCTCAAGAGCGCAGGCGGAACAGGAAGACAAATGCTTTTGGAGTTGCACCCGTTCCGGGCCTTCAAGCTCGCCGTCTAAAAGCGCGGATAAAAGAGAAGCTTCTTCGTGTTCTGTCGTCATTGGAGTTGCCTGTCCGAGTTTGTAATATTAGATAAATCTTCAAAAGCTTTTTTCAAAAGTTGGCGCGCTTGATGAACCCGGGATCTGACGGTGCCAATAGGGCAATCCATAACTTCCGCAATGGCATCATATGAGAGCCCTTCCATGTCGCAAAGGATGACGGCGCTCCGGTATAAGGGCGAAAGCCCCGCCAAGGCTTTTTGGACTATATCGATGTTCTCTTCCTTGGAAAAACGGTCCAAAGGATTTACATCGGTCCCCGCGAGAATTTCTTCCCAAGGCTTTCCTGAAATGGGAGACGGCGCGTCAAGCGATGAGGTCGCTTTTCTGGAATCGCGTCTGCGTTCGTCTAAATAAACGTTTTGGAGTATTTTAAACAACCAACTGTCGAAAGGGCGACTTTTATCGTAAGATTCAAAGTGCGAATAAGCTTTCATTAAAGTTTCCTGAAATAAATCCCATGCATCCTGCTCATTTCCCGCCAGTCGCCAAGCAAAATTATAAACTTTATCGCCGTTGTTTTTAAGCAGGGCGACGAACTCAACCTGCCGGAAAGATTCCGCCGCAGCGTCCTGGAACCTCTTAGGATCCAAGAGTTCCTCCTTCCTCTCTATCATTAATACGCATTTTATCAAAAAAAGTTCGCGGGCGGCGGCTCGGTTTTGACCGGTTAGGGATTAGATATGACAATGACCACTCTCTGATGAGAAAAGGGGGCTTCCGCGGCATCGGTGGATAAATCCGAGGCGGGCAGCATCAGTTCTTTGAGAAGAGCGGTCTTAACCGCTTCCGCCTGGGAGTGGGCCAAAGAGTCCGTTGCGGCAAAGGCTTGTACCCGCAGCGGATAATTGGGGAAAAAGCGCTTGATAAAATCCGCCGCGGACTGCAAAAGGTTTGTTCCTTCCGGAGCTTGAATTTCTGTTTCCGCGCGCCGTGGGCCAAAGAGAATGGTGGAATTGAGTTCCAGATGTCTTCCGTCCGCTTCTTGGTGGATGGTCCCTTTAAAGATAATGGGCTTGCCTACGATGGTATGGGGCGAGCCGTTGGGATCGATAAAGGTGTAAACAGGAGAATAAGATTCTCCCGCTTTGACATAGCCGCCGGTTTGGCTTTCTCCAGACCAGACGGTTTCCTTTGGAGGGTTGTCGGGGCCGCCATATTTTTGGAAAACTCGTCCCTGGTCGTTGACGATAGAGAGTTTCCAAGCGTATTGGCGGGCTTTCTTGGGAGAAAGAGAATGCCCTATGGCCTTGTCGAGCTCTTTTCTGACGTGAAAAACGATGCCTGAACCCGCGCTAAACGCGGAACTCCAGGGCTTGATGACTCGCTGGGCCATCAGAAATTCAGGGTGGGTGTGTCGCCATGAGGACATATTGGGAGAGATAGCCAATAAAAGAGACTGCTTGGGTTTTATCGTGGATCGGATGCTTTGGAAGGGGTCGACATGGATATCGATAGGCGGCTTGACGCTGGTGATTCTTGAGGATTCTTCGTGGCCCTTGACTGTCACTTCGGTCGGGGCTCCGCCGCTGGAAATAGTCGGAGATTCGACCGTTGAGTCGGATGAATTATCATCCGCTTGGGCTTGGCGAGAAGAACCGAGGGCCAAGAGGGCAATGAGAGCGATTAATCGAGTAAAAAGCGGAAAGTGATGACGCCCCATTCTTTCTCCTGTGTTTTTATCGGCGCAAAACGCCATTTTTTTAAGGCCTCCATGGCCAAACGGTCCAGCCTTCCAAATCCCGATGTTCGTTCTATTCTCAAATTCGGCAACACTTTCCCGTCCGGGGAGACCCAGAATCGAATAGACACGGATGATTCCGGAATTCCCTGTTTGAGGGCCCAATCTGGGAACTTGGGGATATTGTAAGAAATTACATTTCGGTTTGCGAGAGGGCCTTCGATGTCGATGCCTTTTTTGCCTCCGGCTTTGAGATTGGCGGCGGTGGTCGGATGGGTCGTTTTGACGCTCAAATCGTCGGCAGAGAGTGGTGTTCCGGGAAGAGGCGCGCTTTTAGGCGCCATCTGAATGGAAGAGCCCGGTATTTCAGCGGAAAAATGGTGGGAGTGGGGGGGCTCGGGAGAGGCCTCTTCTAATGGGGCTTCTTGAACCGGCGCGGCCATATGATTTTCCGGTAAAGAAACATTGGAATCGGCGATTCCCATGGGAGCGTTTTGCTGTTGGGCGTCTTGAAGCGCGATTTGATTGAGAAGCTTTTGCGGCGCTCGCCTGCGCCCGATCTCTTCCAGTCTTGGAAGTTGGGCCGCGCTTTCATGGTGAGAGTCGTTAAAATTCTCTTTAAAGGCCGCTTCTTGGGGGAGATCCTTGCGGCTCATGTCCAAATGAGAATTCAGTTTCTGCCTTGCGCGCATTCTCCCGCGATCTTCTATTTTGGCCGCCGCGGCCATCAGATGATGTTCTTCGGGAAGAGCGATGCTAAGCGCTTTAGGAGCTTGGGGCTTGGGAGCCGCCGGAGCGGGAAGAGCGAGTTTTAGAAAATCTTTCATGCTTTTAAAAGCGATTTTTTTAGGCTTTGGACGGAATCTTTTAACCGCCGTTGGCAGCGGCGGAGGCAGAGTTTTGTGCATTGGGACGAGCAAGTCGACATCGGAAATCGTTTGAGTGACTTTTTTGGCGTTCTGTTTAGCCAACATTAAAAAGAGAAAAAGCCCGGCCGCATGCAGAAGAGTTGATAAAATTAAGGCTAAAGGGGTGCGCTCTTCGTTCATTTTTTCTGAAGGGTCGCGATCGTGATGTTAAGAGCCCCGTCGGCTTTGGCGCGCGCCATGATGTCGGTCAGCCAGCCGTTGAGCGCGTCGCGATCGGCGCGGATGACGACGATTTTCGTATCGCTGTTGGCGATATGAGCGCTTAATGAGGCCTCGGCCGCGGGGACATTCGGGAAAAGCTTTTCTCCAACGGCGACGTTGCCGTCTTTTCCAAGGGTCACGGTGATTTTGTCGCCGTCGTGACCTTCCTGGGTATGCGCCATCGGCAAGTCAACCTTGATGGGAGGGTTGGACAAAAGTGGCGCGGTCACCATGAAAATAATGACCAAAACCAAGCAAACGTCGACCAGCGGAGTGACGTTGATCCCAGAGACGATGTCTCCTTCAGCTGCGGTTTCGATTGCCACGTTTGGGTCCTTTGACGGGAGCGGGAGTCGAGTCGTTTTTCATAATCGCGACTTTGAGCGCCCCCGCTTGTTTGGCGGAATCTAAAAGATTGACGACTTGTCCGACCTTGTTTTTGTCATCGGCGGAAACGATGACCATTCGGTCCTTGCTTTTGAGCAAGGCGCGCCCAATGGCGCTAATTAAATCTTGGGTTGAATGAGAGGTAATCGGCTGATCGTTGACCGTAATTTTATCGTTAATATCGATTTTAACCGTGACATTATCGGAGGCGGAAACCTTTCCAGTGGCGATTCCGGTTTGAGATTCCAAGACCTTGATTCCGGCTATGACCGTAAAAGGAGCGGCCGCCATGAAGATAATCACTAAGACCAGGGAGACGTCGACAAGCGGAGTGACATTGATGCCGGTAATTGGCTCTTCTGAGGTCTCCGATTTCGGATGTCCGATACTCATTTTGCTCCCAAAAGAACGATCAGACGGGTCGATGCTACTTCCATTTTAACGGAGACTGTCTTGACCCGGCGCATAAAATAGTTATAGATGATGACGGCGGGAATGGCCACTAAAAGCCCGGCGGCGGTTGAAACCAGGGCTTCGGCGATGCCGCGGGCGACGACGGCGGGGCCGCCGGTTCCGGCCAAGGCGAGATCTCGAAAAGCCTTGATGATTCCCACCACGGTTCCAAACAGGCCGATAAAGGGAGAAATATTTCCAAGCGTTCCCAAGACTCCTAAAAACCTCTCAAAGCGTAGACGTTCTTCCTGTCGTTTGGTTTCCAAGAGTTCCCAAAGATCTTGTCGTGAACGGTTGTGATTGATGAGGCCGTAGTGGATGACCTTGGCGATGGCCGAGCGGCTTTTCTGGCAGAAGTTAATGGCTTCTTGGATGTTTCCTGCTTCCAAAAACTTTCTGATTCCATTCAGAATATCGTTCCCTTTGGGGTCGGCGTGTCTAAAATACCACCAGCGCTCGAACATGAAGGTAAAGGAAAGAATCGAGCAGAAAAGAAGGATGGCGAGCGTGAAGCTTTGTTTTAAAATTTCGATTAAGTTGATTCCCATTGAATTCTCCTTGAACTATTGCATTCCTGGCATTTGGCTTGGCGTAGCGGCTTGCGCTGGATTTGAGGAAGAGCTTGCGTTGGTTGCGTCGGCTCGAGCCGGTGAACCACCTTGTCTTTTTGCCTCGGCTGCCATCGCCTTGGCTCTTTCCAAAGCTTGAGTGGCGAGGGCTCCCGAAGCGCTTCTGGCCAGATCCTTGTAGACAGCGGTGGCGTCCGCAAAATCGTTATACTTCTCATACATCTCTCCCAATTTGATCAAGGCTTGAAGACGGAAGGGGTTGTTGGCGGGGTCCATTCCCTCCATTTTTTTCCAGACATTGAGTTCTTCATCGGGGCGGGCCATCAGTGAGTAAATTTCTCCCTGGCGGTAGGTGTCCTCCAATTTTTGGGTTGGATCTGATGCCGAGGCGTCTAATTGATCCAAGGTCTTAAGCGCTCCGTCATAGTCGCGCTCTTTTTTCTGAATGTCAAATATCTCCCAATAAGCCGAACGCCCGTCCGCGCTTTTTGCTCCGACCGTTTTGACATAATCCTGATAGGCTTGCTGCGCCAAATCGGATTCTCCTAAATCCTTGTAGGTCAAAGCCAGATTAAATTGAGCGGCTTTTTCATAATCCGAATTTGGATAATCTCTTAGAAGTTGAGCGTAGTTTTGCGCCGCTTCCCGATATTCTTTAAGGTTATAGAAACAAGTCGCCAGATGGAAGATCGCTATCGGGGTTTCTTGGGAGGCCGCGAAATTGTTGATAAAGCGCTCGAGTGGAGCCACGGCCTCTTGGTATTTCTTGGTTTGAATGTAACTCTCCCCCAGAAAAAATTGGGCTTTGGCCAATTTAGGATGTTCGGTGTAGCGGACGCTGAATTTCTGGAAATAATCGATGGCAAGGGAATAATTCTTGTCGTCAAACGCGCGTCGGGCGAGGCGATAGGTGGCTTCCGCCGCGACCGGACTGTTGGGAGCGGAGGCAATGATGGTCTTAAGGACAGTTTTATAATCAATGCCTTTGGCCCGGTCAAAGATGGAGTCCAGCATGTCCAAGGAGTCGAGAGATTCCTGCGCGTTTGGGAAACTCCGGATCAAGGTTTCTGTTTCTTGAACGGCCTTGTCGTCTTTCTGTTCGTTGAAATAAGACTGGGCTATTCTCAGCCGAGCCAAAGATAATCTCTTGCTGTCGACATAGTCGTGCAGAATTCGCCGATAAATTTGGATGGCTTCGGGGTATTTCTGCGCGCGAAAGAGGGTATCGGCCGCCAAGAAAGAGCCTTTTCTGGCCTCCGGGGATTTCGGAAATTTCGCCGCCAATTCATTCCAAGTATCGACGGCTTGCGTGTAATAGCGCATTTGGTAGAGACTCAGCCCCTCATGATAGAGAACGCGCGGAAGTTCGGGAGAATTAGGGTTGTTTTTCGCGAATTTTGAGTAAATTTCATAGGCATACTCGAATTTCCTTTGGTTAAACAGGCTGTCGGCGATTCCCATTTCGCTCGCCCCGGCAAAAGAAGAAGTGGAACTTAAAAGGGACATCATGTCTTTGAGCTTTTGCCGAGCGGCCAGGGCCTTTTCATCTTCTCCCGCATAGGTGTAGGCCCAAGCCAGTCCGTCTTGGGCGTAGAGAGCGTAAGGGCTGTCGGGATAGAGCTGCAAGGTCATCTTGTAAATATCCTTGGCCTCGGTCGGGCGATTGAGCGAAAGATAGGCTTCGGCGGCATAAAGATAGCTCAAAATGCGCCATTGAGACTGAGAAGGCGGCAGGTGTCTAAAGATGAATTGATACGAAGTGATAATGGAGTAGTAAGATTTTTGATCGAATTCGTCTTTGAGAATGGAGAAAAGGGCTTGCTCAGCCACTTCGGAAGAAGGCGCAAGATCGATGACATGCTGAAACGCCGCGATCGCGTCGTCATCGCGTTTTAGTTTCTTAAAAGCGTTTCCCTCGATAAGGCTGACATCCTTGGCCAATTTGTCTTCCGGATATGAAGAGAGAAAGTCTTGGGCGCTTTGGACGACTTGGGCATAATTTCCCATTTGATATTGGGTCCAGATGATTTTGTAGCGAGCGAGTTTAACGATATCGTTGGATGCGGGGTAATGCGTAATGATTCGGGTGTAGGCAAAAAGAGCGAAACGCAGTTGGTTGGAGTTTAGATAAGCCTCGCCGATAAAGTATTGGGCCAGCGGAGCAAAAAAACTTTTTGGATATTTGCCGACTACATTGCGGAAATACGCAAGAGCGGTGTTGTAATCTTGTTTATCGAAAAATGAGGATCCTAAGCGATAGGTAGCGGCGGCATCGAGAGAGGTGGCCGGATAAGAGGAGAGAAACGCTTGGTATTTGGCGATAGCGCCGTCATAATCCTTGGCTAAGAAAAATGCGTCTCCCATCATCAGATGGGCTTCTTCCTGAAGCGGGTTTTGAGGGTATTGCGTCTCGAAGCGGTCCAAGGTCGAGGCGGCGAGATAAGGACGCTTGGAGAGAATATAGGTTAAGCCTAGATAGTAGGTTGAATCCGCGCTTTTTACGCGTTTGAAAAATTTTTCGGCCTTTTCGTAATCTTGCTCATGGAGCGCGATGACTCCCTGCGAGTAGAGCATGGAGGGAATTTTCAGATAGAGGGGAAAATCTTCCCCGAGAGCCGTAAGGTCGGTTTCCGCTTGGGCGTAGTTTCCCAAAGCGAGGTCGGAAAAAACAATTCCCATCAAGGCTTCCGGGGCTATATAGGAATGGGGGTAATTGATTTCAACGTCTTTAAACCGCTTAATGGCCTTATTCCAATGCCTCTCATCATAGGCTAATTCTCCCAAGCGATATTGAGCGGAAGCCCCGAGCCCGGTCTTGGGATCATGATTAACGACGAATTTATAAGCTTTTTCCGCGTTTGAAAGGTCTTGCGTGACGAGGAGATTTTCAGCTGGTTTTTGATGGAGATTTCTCCGCATAAAATTAGTTTTTGCGCGGGCCTCATGGGCTTTGAGGGAGTCTAAAGCCTCTTCCATCGAGGCTTCCCCCAACAGAAATTCCGCGTCAAGAAATTTAGGGCTTCTTGGATATTGATGGATATATTTTTTAAAAGATTGATAAGCGCTTTTTAAATCCTTGCCGGGTTCCTGGAAAAATATCGCCGAGTTTCTAAAGGCCTCTTCCTCATCGGCGCGGGAAGGACCGCTGTTTCCAAACCAGCTTGCGCGCGTAGAAACGGCGAGGAAAAGAAGACTCAAGCCCATTAAGCGAGTTTTCATTTTGGCTCCAGCCAGGTAGGGGAAAGGGTTTTGCTTATGTTCTCCCGGATTAACTCTTGAATCAATTTTTCTTCGGAAACCCCGTGGGCTTGCCGCCCGTCTCTTAAGCGGACAGACAGGGTTTTAGCCGCGACGTCTTTGGGGCCTAAAATGATCATATAGGGGATTTTTTCCAATTGGGCGTCGCGAATTTTTGCGCTGATCTTTTCCGCTCTTAAGTCTAAAGAAACGCGCAGTCCGGCCGCCAAGAGATGTTCTTCTAATGTCCGCGCGGGGCCTTCTTCGGCGTTGGTTAAGGTTAGAATTTTAACCTGGATCGGAGACAGCCACAGGGGAAAATTGCCGGCGTAGTGTTCGATCAGAAAAGCCGTCATGCGCTCCATTGTGCTGACAATCCCCCGGTGAATCATCACTGGACGCTCTCGGGCGCCGTCTTTGTTAACATATTCGAGATCGAAACGCTCCGGGAGATAGAAATCAAGCTGAAGAGTCGAAAGAGTTTCGCTGTGGCCGAGCGCGTCATGGAGCTGAACATCGATCTTAGGGCCGTAATAGGCCGCTTCTCCGGCGGCTTCTTTAAAAGAAACTCCCACTTCGGACAAGGCTTCTTTTAATAAGCGCTCGGCTTTGTCCCACATGGCTGGATTATCCACATATTTGATTTTGTCGGCCGGGTCGCGCAAAGACAAGCGAAACCAATAATCCTTAAATCCAAAATCTTTGTAGACGCGTTCTATGAGGCGAAGGACCCCTGTCGCTTCGTTTCGGATTTGGTCCGGGAGACAAAAAATGTGGGCGTCGTTTAGGGTCATGGCTCGAACACGGGAAAGCCCCGACAGTACCCCGGAGCGCTCGTAGCGATACATCGTTCCCAATTCCGCGATGCGGAGCGGCAGATCGCGGTAGCTGTGTAGATCGTTTTTATAGATCATGATGTGGTGCGGGCAATTCATCGGCCGCAAAACGAGCTCTTCTTTGTTTTCAAACTGCATGGCCGGGTACATATTTTCCTTAAAATGGTCCCAATGGCCGGATTGTTTGTAGAGTTCAACCCGCGCTAGCGCGGGACTATAAACATGCTGATATCCGAGGGAGCGCTCAAGATCGACAATGTATCGTTCGATGAGGGAGCGGATCGTCGCGCCTTTGGGAAGCCAGAGAGGCAACCCCGGGCCGATTTTGTCGGAAATGGAAAATAGGCGCAACTCCGTTCCGAGTTTTCTGTGATCCCGGGCCTTGGCTTCTTCCAGCATCTTTAAATGTTTTTCCAGATCTTCTTTCGTGGCCCAAGCCGTTCCATAAATGCGCTGGAGCATCGCGTTTTTTTCGTCGCCACGCCAATAAGCTCCGGCGACGCTCAAGAGCTTAAAATGCCTGAGAAGTTTCGTGCTTTCCAGATGCCCGCCGCGGCAAAGATCGGTATAGGAGTCGTGATGGTAGTGGGTAATCTTTTGTCCCTGAAGGCCTTCGAGGATTTCAACTTTATATTTTTCTCCTCTCTCTTCCCAGAATTTTTTCGCTTCTTCAAAAGAAATTTCCTCTCCTTTAAAAGGATGATTTCCTTGGGCGATTTCCTGCATTCGTTTTTCAATTTTGGGAAAATCTTCCTCCGTGAACCTGTGGGGGCTGTCGAAGTCGTAATAAAAACCGTTCTCTATCGCCGGACCAATTGAGATTTTGGTTCCGGGAAAAAGCTCTTGAACAGCCTGTGCCATGACATGTGCGCAGGAGTGCCTAAGGGCGTCGAGAAATTCTTGTGAATGAGTCTCCGGTGCGGAACCTTCCGCTGGTTTCTGGGATTTTTCTTTGATCATGGATAATATTTGCTCGTTTAAAATTTTGACTCTTTAGTTTAGCGTGGATAGGTTACAAAGTCAAGTTGCGCGAACTTATTTGAAATTCGCGCGTAATATAATCGCGGGGCTTTTGTGGCGCCGCGAGCGTAGATGTGTTATTTAAGGAGACCTTTCACGATGAATAAAATAGTCTTGCCGTTGTCTGTGCTTCTGTTGGCTGTCGGTTCTGGCGCTGTCTGGGCTCAAGGCGGGCCGGGGATGAATGCGCAAAATTCGCAACCCGGACAGCAAGCCCAGTCCATGAATCCGCCAGTTCCAGGGCAAACGCCCAGTTCTGCCGCTCCGAGTGCCATGCCGCACGCGATGCCCGCTCCGGTTCCGGCCCCGGCGGCCAAGGTCGCGGTTGCTAAACCCGCTCCTCAAGTTAAGGGAATGGCGCAGCAGCTCGTCAATAAGATTCATTCGCAATATCCGGATATCGCTGAAATCGGACTTTCCGCGAAAAAAGCGAAGGGTTGCGTCACCGTCGCTTCAACCGATAAAAAAGATATCGGGGAAAAGTGCGAAAGAGACGCCATTGCGCCGATGAAAACCGGAAAAACCTCGATTGAAAAAGAGGGTGCGCGCTATGCGGTTTCTCTTCCTCTCCGCGATATCCATGGCCAGCTGGTTGGCTCCTTAGGTTTGGAATTTAAACCCAAGCCGGGGCAGACCAAGGCTTCTATTCTTTCCCAAGCCAAAAAAATCGCAAGTCAGATGGGCTCTAAGATTACCTCTAAGTCTTCGCTCATTCAATAACCTTATCTCCACCTGCCCAGGGCGCCCCATCACGTCCTGGGCAGGTCCTTTTTGGGTCTTGACGAAAGATGGAATTGGAGTCACAATAGCGCTGTTAGCGGAGGAGGTTATGCCCAGCGCCGGAGGCATTTCGATCGCGCTTTTGGATCTTAATTTCCCGAAACTCGGCGGAATCGAGGTCCTTAAGCGCCTGCGCGCCGAGGAGAGGACGAAGCTTCTCCCCGTCATCATATTGACTTCGTCCAAGGAAGAGCAGGATTTGATCGCTGGTTACGGCAACGGCGCCAATAGCTATATCCGAAAGCCGGTGGAATTTTCGCAGTTCCCCGAGGCTGCGCGGCAAATCGGGTTATATTGGCTCCTTTTGAACGAGCCGCCGGGGTGAAATACAGAGTCTTCCAATGGGCGAAAGCTCAGAAAAACGCGGTTTACAGCTTGAGCGATTCCGGCCCCCTTCGCTCGCAAAGCTATCTCGGCGCTTGGATGAATTGATTGAGCGGGACGGCTTGAATTCCCCGGCTGAGGCTGTAACTCTCGGTCCCGGCGTGGATGACCCAAAGCCTTTCGAGTTTTAAATCCTTAAGCGCTATTTTCATGGAGGGGCTTAGACCCGGGGAGCGGGTGTATTTAAACTCGAAACCCTCCCGCTTCTCGCCTCGAACGGCCAGAAGATCCAACTCGGCTCCTTGATGAGTCGCCCAAAAATAGGCGTCAAAATCCTTAAGAAGGTTTAAAATTTGCTCTAAGGCGAAGCCTTTCCAGGTCGCGTTCATTCTCAAGGTCAAAGCGCGTGACGCTCTTTCCCCAAGATGTCGCGAGTTGCCCCGCCAGGGTCGTTTTCCCTGATTGCCTTGGCCCCAGAAGCCCAACCGTTGGATAGAATTTCAGCCGGCGCGACAGCTCTTTGATCGCGGAGTTTCTTTTGATCATCCCATCGCCTGTTTGAACGCTTGAATTGTCCGCTTCGAAGAAAATAGCGGGACCATGGATAAATTTTCCCATGAAATCTCGGATAAATACTCCGAAATTTCATGGGAAAAATTCAATAGGAAAGCGCAACATTTTGAAAAGTAGATAGCAATAGGAACATCGGTAGTTGGGCCGACAATCGTGTCATGGCTCGCGCGCGATTTAAAAAAGCTCAAAAAAGAGTTATAGTATGGGTAAAGAGAAACACAGATGTCCTCAAAGATTAAAACCTTGATGGTCGCGTTCTCCCGATCTTTATTGTCGTTTCACGGAGCCTTGAAATGAACACTGAATCTAAGCCTGCGCCGCATTCAACGAAAAAACCGATGGAAGAACTCGAATCCGTGACGATTCGCTTCTCCGGAGATTCCGGAGACGGAATTCAATTGACCGGGATGCAATTTACAACCTCAACCGCCTTGGCGGGCAACGATTTGTCGACATTACCCGACTACCCGGCGGAAATTCGGGCTCCCGTCGGGACCTTGCCCGGAGTTTCCGGATACCAGATTCATTTCAGCTCCCGTGAAGTGTTGACCCCGGGAGACGCTCCCGACGTTTTGGTGGCGATGAACCCTGCGGCGCTCAAAGCCAATATTAAGGATCTTAAAAAAGGCGGGATTCTGATCGCCAACGTGGATTCATTTACTCCGCAGAATTTAAATAAGGTCAGCTACGAAAAAAATCCTCTCGAAGACGGCTCGTTGTCTGATTTTCGCGTGATCAAGGTTGATTTGTCCCGTCTCACGGGAAATGCCCTCAGCGGTTTGGCTCTGACCAAGGTGCAGGTCGAGCGCTGCAAAAACTTCTTCGCTTTGGGAATGATGTATTGGCTCTATGATCGTCCAATGGATGGGACGCTCAAGTGGATCGAATCCAAATTTAAAAAAACGCCGCTTTTAGTTGAGGCCAACAAAAAGGCCTTGCTCGCGGGAAATGCTTATGCGGAAACGGCCGAGATATTCGGATTTCACTATCATGTTCGGAAGGCGAAGCTCGACCCGGGTTTGTACCGCAATATCACCGGAAATGAGGCGACGGCCCTAGGGCTCGTGGCCGCCTCTCAAGTTTCCGGTTTGGGGCTTTGGTACGGGTCTTATCCGATCACTCCGGCTTCGGATGTGCTTCATGAGTTGTCCAAGCACAAATCTTTTGGAGTCAAGACTTTTCAGGCGGAAGATGAAATCGCGGCCATCGGTTCCGCTATCGGCGCGGCTTTCGGCGGACATCTGGCGGTGACGGGAACCAGCGGTCCGGGAATCGCGCTTAAATCCGAGGCGATTGGTTTGGCGGTCATGACGGAATTGCCGCTGATTATATTAGACGTTCAGCGCGGCGGCCCCTCGACGGGGCTTCCGACTAAGACCGAGCAGGCGGATCTCTTGCAGTGTCTTTATGGCCGCAACGGCGAAAGCCCGGTTCCCGTGATCGCGGCCTCTACCCCTTCTGATTGTTTTGACGCCGCCATCGAGGCTTGCCGAATTGCGATCAAATATATGACTCCGGTTTTTCTCCTGACGGATGGATACCTGGCCAACGGATCGGAGCCCTGGAAAATCCCCAGCGTTTCCGATATTAAAAAGTTCGTCGTGCCGACTCTTCCTCTTCCGGCGCAATTTAAGCCTTATTTAAGAGACGAGAAAACCTTGGCGCGCCCCTGGGCCGCTCCGGGGCTGGCCGGTTACGAGCATCGAATTGGCGGAATTGAAAAACAAGAGATTTCCGGAAATGTCAGTTATGATCCGGAAAATCACGAGAGGATGGTTCGTTTGCGCGCGGCCAAGGTCAACAAAATTACGCAGGATATTCCTCCGATGCAGGTGTTGGGAGCTAAGAAAGGGAAGGTCCTTGTGGTCGGTTGGGGGAGCACCTTTGGGGCGATTTCCGCCGCTGTCAAGAATTTGCAGGGTAAAAAGGAATCGGTGTCGGCGATTCACCTAAGGTATCTCAATCCTCTTCCTTCCGATTTGGGGGATTTATTGGCGGGTTTTGAAAAGGTCGTGGTCGCGGAGATGAATCTTGGGCAATTGCTCAAGGTCATTCGCGCTAAATTCGCCATCCCCGCCATTGGGCTTAATAAGGTCAAGGGCCAGCCGTTTAAAATCGGTGAAATTGAAAGCTTTATCGAGACGGTTTTGAGAGGGGCATAAATGGAAAACGAAAAAGAAATCGAGAATCTTCCGGCCTCGGGACCGGTTTTATCCCGCAAGGACTTTGTCTCTGATCAGATGGTGCGCTGGTGTCCCGGCTGCGGAGATTTCGCGATCTTGGCTACGGTTCAAAAATTGATGCCGACGCTGGGTATTCCGCGCGAGAAGATCGTCTTTGTTTCCGGCATCGGATGCTCCTCGCGCTTTCCTTACTATATGAACACCTACGGCTTCCACTCAATTCATGGGCGCGCTCCGACGTTGGCGACGGGTCTTAAATGCGCCCGGCCGGATTTGATGGTTTGGGTGGTCACCGGAGACGGCGACGGGCTCTCTATTGGCGGCAATCATCTCATTCATGCCCTAAGACGAAACGCTGATCTTAAAATACTTTTGTTCAATAATAGAATTTACGGTTTGACGAAGGGACAATTGTCTCCGACTTCCGAAATGGGCAAAAAGACGAAATCCACTCCCTACGGCTCCATCGACTATCCTCTCAACCCTATCGCGCTGGCCTTGGCTTCGGAGGCCACTTTCGTGGCTCGCGCCGTGGATACGGATTTAAACGCCTTGTCCCAGGTTTTGGATAAAGCCGCCAAACATAAAGGTTCGGCGTTAATTGAAATTTTCCAAAACTGCATCGTCTTTAACGACGGCGCTTGGTCGGAGGTTTCAGACAAAAGCCTTCAAAGCGAGACCACGGTGACTTTAGAACATGGAAAACCGCTTGTCTTTGGAAAAAATAAAAACAAAGGCATTCGCCTCAAAGGCTGGAATTTGGAAGTAATCGAGTTTGAGCCCGGGCATCCGCCTGCCGATATTTTAATCCACGATGAAACCTCTTCTCCGCTCGCCTATCTTTTGTCGCATATGGAGCGGCCCCATTTTCCCGTTCCACAGGGAGTATTTCGCAGCGTTTCCCGCCCGGTCCTTAATGAGCTGATGGACGCCCAGATTGCCGAGGCAAAGAAATCTTCCCCTGCGGATTTGGAAAAATTACTGAAAGGCTCCGAGACTTGGACTGTCGCCGCCTAAATTCTCATGTGAGGCAACTATGAAATTATTGGAATACGAAGGAAAAGAAATTTTTAGGTCTCTGAAGGTGCCGCTTCCCGAGTTTGGCGGGGTGATCGATAAGCCGGCTCAAATCAACTCTATTTTAAAGCGGTTAAAGAAAGGGCCGTGGGTTTTAAAAGCCCAAGTTTTAGCCGGAGGCCGCGGAAAAGCCGGGGGCGTTAAGCTCGCCAAAACTCCCGCCGAAGCCAGGGCCTTTGCCAAGGCGATGATTGGAATGAAGATGGCGACCCATCAAACCCATGGTCAAACGCTGAAGGTGGAACAGGTCTTGGTGGAACAGGGCGTCAAAATAGAAAAAGAGTTTTATTTCTCGGTTGCTATTGATAGGAAAATCGGTTCTCCTGTTGTAATCGCTTCTTCCCAGGGCGGAGTGGAAATCGAAACCTTGGCGGCCGAGCATCCGGAACAAATCATTAAAAAACCGCTTGACCCGGTTTTTGGCCTTCTTCCTTTCGCGGCGCGCGCTCTCGCTTTTGAATTGGGCGTGCCCGCCGGGCATATCGCGTCTTTTTCCCAGGTCGCGACGACTCTTGTCAAACTTTTTATCGACAAAGACATGAGTCTGCTTGAAGTGAACCCTCTGGTCTTGACCCCTAAGGGCTTTGTGGCCTTGGATGCGAAAATCGTCACTGATGACAACGCGCTATTTCGCCATACGGATTTCTCTAAACGCGTCGACATCGAGGCTTCTCCCGCGGAAAGAGAAGCCAAAAAACATGATATCTCCTATGTGGGGCTTGACGGAAACATTGGATGCATGGTCAACGGCGCCGGTTTGGCGATGGGAACCATGGATACCATCGCCCTGGCGGGCGGCAGCCCGGCTAATTTCTTGGATGTCGGCGGCGCCGCTAATCAAGAGCGGGTCGAACGGGCTTTTAAAATTATCCTCAAAGATCCAAAGGTCAAGACGATTCTGGTCAATATTTTCGGGGGCATTGTCCGTTGCGACATGATCGCCGAAGGCATTTTAGCCGTGTTGAAAAAAATGAAGCTGCAAGTTCCGCTGGTGGTTCGCTTGGAAGGAACCAATTCCGAAAAAGGACGGGAAATCTTGGACCGATCGGGAACGCGCCTGATTACGGCTTCCAGTTTGTGGGAGGCCGCGCAAAAAAGCGTCGCCGCCACGGGAGGAAAAATCTAATGAGCATTTTGTTAAATAAGGATTCGCGCATCATCGTCCAAGGTTTTACGGGGTCTGCGGGCTCTTTTCATGCGGGCAAATGCATTGAATACGGATCTCAAATTGTCGGCGGAGTGACGCCGGGAAGGGGTGGCACGACTCATTTGGATCGCCCGGTTTTTAACACGGTTGAAGAAGCGGTTAAAAAAACGGCGGCCAACGTATCTTTGATTTTTGTCCCGGCACCCGCAGCGGCCGATTCGGTCATGGAGGCTGGAAAAGCCGGAATTTCTCTCATTATCTGCATTACCGAAGGGATTCCCGTTTTGGATATGGCGAAAGCCAAGCAATTTCTTAAAACCCATGCTCCGCAAGCGCGGTTGATTGGCCCCAATTGCCCGGGAGTGATTACTCCTGATGAATGTAAGGCCGGGATCATGCCTGGATATATCCACAAAAAAGGCCCCATTGGGTTGGTCTCGCGCTCGGGAACCTTGACTTATGAGGCTGTCCATCAATTGAGCCAAAAAGGGCTGGGACAATCGACGGTGGTCGGAATCGGAGGCGATCCGATTCCGGGGTCTAGTTTCGTGGATATTTTAGATTTGTTCGAGCGCGATCCCCAGACCGAGGCGATCGTCATGATTGGAGAGATCGGCGGGTCCGCCGAAGAAGATGCGGCGGCTTTTTATAAAGCGCGGATGAAAAAGCCTCTTTTTATTTTTATCGCCGGAAAAAGCGCTCCTCCGGGACGCCGGATGGGCCATGCCGGGGCCATCGTTGAGGGCTCGGCCGGAACCCATGCCTCTAAAATCGAGGCTTTGAAAAGCGCCGGCGCGACCGTCATTGAAAATCTGAGCGAAATTGGTTCGACCGTCGCTCGGAATTTTAAGCCAGTCGTGGCTTAAATAATCTTTAATCCTATTATTGCCCTGTTGGAGGAGGGACCGGCGGCGCGCCGCCGCCTTGGGTTGCCTGCTGAATGATCTGTTGTACATTGGGCGGCACGCTTTGCCCTTGCGGCATTCCCTTCATCACGTTTTGGATGATGCTTCCGGCATTGGGAACTTGTCCGGCCCCGGGGGCCGATATCGGGCTTCCTCCCTGTGAAATGGGGTTTCCAAATGGACTCGGTTTGAGATGAGGAATTGAGACTGGTTGAACTGTTTGCGCGGGCTTTTGGGCTTTTAATTGCGCCAGGGATTTAGATCTAAAAACTTTTTTGGGCGCCTTTTGAGCTTTGATCTTGGGTTTGGGCGCCGGCGGCGCTTGAGGCGTTTTGTATCCGATAACCATTCCGAGAGAACTTTGGATTGGCGGGGTGAGCCCCGAGGGAGTGCCCGAGGGCGCTGGGGCCGGAGCCGGGGTTAATTTTTGTCCCACCTTGATTGTTCGCGCGTAAAACATGCTACCGTTCATCTGGGACGGTTGGGCGGTTCTAAGAGACGATAGCTTGGATAAAAGAATGATTAGCAGAGGCAAAACAAGAAGGATAATTCCGCCGACGAGAAGAAATAAATTTTTCTTTTTAAGTTCATTGGCCTTGGACTCTTCGCTTAAATCTTCTTGTCCGCTCATCAATTATTAGTGTAACAGGTTGCCGGAGTAATTTCAAGATCTCGCCCGGTGTGGGAGTTTGGGTTTTTAATAATTTCTTTGGGGCTTCCGCTGGCAATAAGACGTCCGCCTCCCGCTCCGCCTTCCGGACCCAAATCGATAATCCAGTCGGAATTGCGAACGACATCGAGATTGTGTTCGATAACCAAAACGGTGTTCCCATGGTCAACAAGCCGGTGGAGAACTCCGATCAGCTTATCGACGTCCGCGAAATGCAGCCCTGTCGTAGGCTCGTCCAAAATATAAAGCGTTTTTCCGGTGTCTCGCCTTCCCAATTCCGAGGCGAGTTTGACGCGCTGGGCTTCTCCGCCGGACAAGGTGGTGGCGGCTTGTCCCAAGGTGATGTAGCCTAAGCCCACATCCTCAATCGTCTTAAGAATTCTGGAAATCATGGGATGGTTTTCAAAGAATATTCGCGCTTCCTCGACACTCATCGCCAAGACCTCGGCGATGTTTTTGCCTTTATAGCGGATAGAGAGGGTTTCCTCGTTAAAACGCGCTCCCCGGCATTCATCGCAAGGGACATAGACATCCGGCAGAAATTGCATTGAAATTTGAAGAGCGCCGTCTCCGGAGCAGTTTTCACAGCGTCCGCCCTTGACGTTAAAGGAAAACCGCCCCGGCTTATATCCCCGCGCCCGCGATTGGGGAAGCAGGGAGAAAATTTCACGGATGGGAGACCAGAGGCCGGTATAGGTGGCGGGGTTTGAGCGCGGCGTGCGGCCTATGGGAGATTGATCGACGACGATGACCTTGTCGATTTTATCCGTTCCCAGAATAGACCGATAAGCGCCGGGCGCTTCTTTGGCTCCATAAAATTTTTGGGCGAGGGCTTTGTAGAGAATCTCGTGGACCAAGGTTGATTTTCCGGAACCCGAAACCCCTGTCACCGAGACAAATAGGCCAAGAGGAATTTTGATATCGATATTTTTAAGATTAAATTGCTTGGCCCCTAAAATGGAGATAAACTCCCCCGGCTTGGGGCGCCGCAGCGGGCGGTTTTGGAGAGACTTTTTATCTCCCCGGAGATAAGACCCGGTCAAAGAATGGGGGGAGGCGAGAATTTGTTTGGGAGTTCCTTCCGCGATGACTTTTCCGCCGTGAATTCCGGCTCCGGGGCCCAGATCGACAATCCAATCGGCGCTGAGCATGGTTTCCTCGTCATGTTCGACGACAATCAAGGTGTTCCCGAGGTCCCTGAGGCGTTTGAGGGTGGAAAGAAGACGAGTGTTGTCGCGAGGATGAAGGCCAATGGAGGGTTCGTCAAGCACGTAGAGAACGCCGCTGAGACCAGAGCCGATTTGAGTCGCTAAGTGGATTCTCTGAGCCTCTCCGCCAGCCAGGGTTTCTGAACTGCGGTCAAGAGTTAGGTAATCGAGGCCCACATTGGTCAAAAATTCAAGGCGAGAGAGTATTTCTTTAAGAATCATTTTTGCGATCGTTTTTTCAGTGGGGCTTAAATTGAGATTGCCAATGAAATCATAAGCTTCGGAAATGGAAAAAGAGACCACTTCCCGAATATTTTTTCCGCCGACGAGCACCGCCAGCGCCTCGGGTTTAAGGCGGGCGCCGTGGCAGTTGGGGCAGGTCCTTTTTCGCATGAATCTCTCGGCGATGGCGCCTTTAACGAATTCCGATTCGGTTTCTTTATAACGGCGTTCGAGGTTGGGAATAATGCCCTCGAACTCTTGATCGTTTTTGGCCCAATGGGGCCGGTAATGTCCGCCCCCGTAAAGAATAATTTCCTTGTGCTTGGCCGGGAGATCCGACCAGGGCGTTCGGGGATTGATTCCATGCTGTCGGCAGATCGTCTCCAGTATTTCCGTATAGTATCCGGACCAAGATTTTTTCCAACGATTGGTTCGGGTCGTGACCGGGTCATCCCATGCGACGATCGCTCCGTCTTGGACCGATAGAGATGGATCGGGAATAACCAAATCCGGGTCGACCTCGGTTTTCTGGCCTATTCCATCGCAGGCGGGGCAAGCTCCATAGGGCGAGTTAAAGGAAAAAAGCCGGGGCTCGAGTTCCGGAAGACTGACTCCGCATTCAGGGCAGGCGTGGTGTTCGCTCATCATGACGCTCTTGGCCGGCTTTTTAGACGGCTCAACCTTGACCAGTCCGCGGGATTCTTTAAGCGCCGTTTCTATCGATTCAAAGAGGCGATCTTTTTCTTCCTTGACGGCGTCGACTTTGTCGATAAAAAGTTCGATGACGTGCTTGGCGTAGCGGCTGAGTTTTTCAATGGAATCCAGATCTGAAACCTTTCCGTCCACGCGAACCTTGACATAACCCGCGCGCTTAAGGCGGTTGAAGAGTTCTTCATAAGTTCCGGTTCTGCCCATCACCAAGGGAGACCATAGAGTCACGGATTCTCCTGGAAATAGATTGAGCGTTTCCTGGGTAATGGCCTGGGCCGATTGTTTTTTGACCGGCCTTTTGCATTGAGGGCAGTGCGGGCGGCCGACGCGGGCAAACAAAAGGCGCAAATAATCGTAAATTTCCGTCGTGGTGGCGACGGTCGAGCGAGGGTTGTGGGAGGGATTTCTCTGTTCGATGGCTATAGCCGGAGACAATCCCTCGATTGAATCGACATCGGGTTTTTCCATTAATTCCAAGAACTGCCGCGCGTAAGCCGATAAACTCTCGACGTAACGCCTTTGCCCTTCGGCGTAAAGAGTGTCGAAAGCGAGGGATGATTTTCCCGATCCGGACAAACCAGTGATTACCACCAGTTTATTTTTAGGAAGCTCTAGGGAGATGTTTTTGAGGTTGTGCTGGCGCGCTCCCCGGATAATGATCTTATCCATGTTTAACTAAAGCGCTCGGAGAGACGGACAGCCGTTTTTTGATCGATTAAGGTATCCTTTTTTTGAGACGGGGCGGGTTTGGGATAATCGAGGGTATAGTGGAGCCCGCGGCTTTCTTTTCTCTGAAGAGCGGATAAAATGACGGCGGTGGCCACGTTCGCCAAGTTTCTTAATTCGATCAAATCGGGAGTTAAAAAGAAATTCCAATAATAATGATTGATTTCGGCGTCGAGAAGCTTCATTCGCCTTAAGGCGCGCTCGAGCCTTTTGGTCGTGCGGACAATGCCGACGTAATTCCACATCAGCCTTCTGATTTCGTCCCAGTTTTGGGTGATGACGACCGCTTCATCAAGGGCCTTGGCCTTTCCGGGATTCCAATTTTTGGGGGTGAATGCTTTGAGCTTTTGAGCGGCAATTTCGTCTTTGATATAGAGAAAGAGGCGATGAGCGAAAACGCAGCCTTCCAACAAGGAATTGGAAGCCAGTCGGTTGGCCCCATGAAGCCCGGTTTGAGAAGTCTCTCCGACGGCGAATAATCCTGGGATATTGGTTTTGGCGTTGGAATCGACCCGAACTCCGCCGCAGAAAAAATGGGCGGCCGGCACCACTGGAATGGGAGTCTTGGACATGTCAATTCCGTAGCTTTTGAGGGTGCGATCGATATTGGGAAAGCGCTGGGAAAGAAATTTTTTCGTCTTGTGGGTCATGTCCAGGTACACGCAGGGCTCTCCTGATTTTTTGAGCTCATAATCGACGGCTCGCGCGACGATATCTCTTGGCGCAAGCTCGGCCCTGGGATCATGTTTTTTCATGAAGGCCTGCCCATTTTTGAGAATGAGTTTTCCGCCTTCTCCGCGAAGCGCTTCCGATAAAAGAAAAGATTTAGCCTGGGGGTGGTAGAGGCAGGTCGGGTGAAATTGAACGAATTCCATGTTGGCCAAAGTCGCTCCGGCGCGATAGGCCATCGCCATTCCATCTCCGGTCGCGATGTCGGGATTGGTCGTGACCAAATAGACCTTGCCGGCGCCGCCGGTCGCCAAAACGACCGCTCGTCCGGAAAACGCGCGGATTTTTCCGTGTTTGCGGCTTAAAGAATAAAGCCCGCGGCAACGTCCGCTTGGATCCAGGATTAAGTCAATTCCGATCTCGTTTTCAAAAATATCGATGCGCGGGTTTTCCCGGCATGAGTCAAGAAGGGCGCGCTCTATTTCTTGGCCGGTGATGTCTCCGGCGTGTAAAATTCGTCTTTCGGAGTGACCCGCTTCAAGCCCGAGATCGACGATTCCCTTTTTTCGGGAGAAGCGCACGCCAATTTCCTGGAGTTCCTTGATCCTGGCGGGAGCGTCTTTGACGGTCATTTCAACTATTTTTTCATTGCAAAGTCCGGCGCCAGCGATCAGGGTATCGTTAATATGTCGTTGAAAACTGTCGATTTGGCTGGTGACGGCCGCGATTCCGCCCTGAGCGTAATTGGTGTTTGATTCGACCGCTTCTTTCTTGGTCAGGATCGCGACGTGGCCAAGCGCCGAGAGCTTATGAGCGCTTAAAAGACCCGCGATTCCGCTGCCGACGACGATAAAATCGAATTTTTCGTGATCCATGAATACGAAGGGCTTGCCTCTACTAGTTCGATTTTACCATAATCATCAGAGGGTCTATGATTTACGGGTTTTTAAATGAGAAGCCGCGGATTGATAAAACGGCGTTTGTACATGCTTCCGCGCAAGTCATTGGCCGCGTGACCATTGGCCCGCGGGTCTCTCTGTGGCCGCAGGCCGTTGTTCGCGCGGATGTGTGTCCAATTAAAATTGGAGAGGCGTCCAATTTGCAGGATGGAGTTTTGGTTCATGGGCGAGAAGAATATCCCACCCAAATCGGGCGCGGCGTGACGGTGGGGCATGGCGCGATTATTCACGGGGCGAAAATTGGGGATTTGTGCTTGATTGGAATGGGGGCTATTGTCATGGAGGCCGTTATCGGTAAGGAATGCGTGATCGCCGCCGGCGCTTTAGTTCCTAAGGGTTTTCGCGTTCCTCCCAGGCATTTGGTCATCGGGCTTCCAGCTAAAATCGCTCGGCCACTCAGCGCCGAAGAGATTAGGTTTTTAAAACAGAGTAGAGACAGTTACTTGGATTTAGCGAGGAAACATCAAAATTCATCAAAGGCGATTTCGCGGTGATTTATTTTTTGTGGGGCTCTATTCTCGGCGCGGGTCTTGCGGTGATCGCGGGGATGTTTTTTTACCGCAGGACGCGGCATAAAATTTCCCGATTTTTGGCTTTTGCCGGACATGAGATGAACACTCCGGCTACCGCCCTTCGTCTAACGACGATGAATTTTCTGGAAGGAATTTTCGGAGATTTGACCGCAGATCAAAAATCTTGGCTGGAAATCATGAACGAACAGACCGGACGCCTGGCTTTCCTAGTAGGAGAATTGAGAGATTTCGTCCATTTGGAAATGGGCGATGACCTGGCGCTGCGTCTGCAGCCTTCCAAGGTGCAGGAGATTACCACAGAGGCGCAACTCTCCATTAAAAGAGGTTTGGAACAGTCGGGAATTGCGCTGGAAAATGACGTTTCAGAAAATCTGCCCGAGGTTCTCATCGATCCCGATAGAACTATCCGAGTTTTGTCGAGCCTTTTATTTTATGCCAGGAAATTCCGGAAAGAAGGGCCCTTGGTTCTCAGCGCTTTTGAGGAAGATAAATGGGTTCATATCGTCTGCCGCTTCAAAGCTCATCCCATCTCGCTTCAGGATTTAGAAAAAAGT
>JAKAQV010000009.1 GCA_021819565.1 bacterium
TCTAATTCTTTTTATGTCCGGATATACGGGCGAGCAATTAAGCGGCGACGGAATTTTAAATCCTGATATTAATTTCCTGGAAAAGCCGTTTACCTATGAAGCGCTGGCGGCTAAGGTTCGAGAAATTTTAGATTCTAAAAATTAAGTCCCTGTTAAGCCGGCCTTCAGTATTTTTTATCCTCCTTTCGTTATCCTCATCTGAAGAGGGTATGTGGCTATCCAAAAAGAATTTAAAGACCTCGGTCAAGAAAATCGATCGTTAAAAATTTTAGTCATCGACGATGAGGCTCCGGTGGCCGGAGTTTTGTCTCGGAAACTGAAAGAACACGGTTTCCAGGTCTGGAATGCCTATAATATGGAAGAGGCCTTGTTTTGGGCAACGGAAGAGCATTTTGACGTGATTTTGGTGGATTTGATTCTCCCTGGAGTCAGCGGATACAGCGTTATCAATTATTTGAGGGATAAGACTCATTCCTCTATTTTTGCAATGACGGGATACGCGACGGAAAATACTATTCGAGATGTCGAGCTCTTAGGCGCTCAAGGTCTTTTGTCTAAACCCTTTGACATGGAAGCCTTGATTCCTCGGATCATCTCGTCTGTCTCTTTATCTACATAAAATTATCCCTGTCAACCGCAGTTAAAATTCCACCAACGGAATTTTCCTTAACAGAGTTCCATAATAGGCGTAATATGAATATTACAAATTCAATTTACACTATGATGTTTCATCGCACAACAAAAAATTTTTCTTGCTTGAGGAGTCGATATATTGTAGATTGATTTTAGGACGGGACACCGTCGGAAAAAATAAAATCCCGTCGTAAGGAGAATTAAAATGGCTGAAAAACTGCAGAAAGTCGGAATCCAACGCGCCGAGGGGTATCTCTACTACATCGACAAACAAGGGGATGTTTCCCGCGCTAAGATGGCCCGCGGCGGCAAAAAAGGCGGAAAAGTCGAGAAGGTTCAGAAAGTCGGAATTAAAAAAGAAAGCGGATATCTTTATTTCTTGGACAAGAAGGGAGATATTTCCCGCGCAAAAATGGTCAACGCCTAAGGCGAAGGCTGTTTTTTCGTCGTAAAAGGGGCCTCGGCATTTTTGCCGGGGCCTCTTTTTTTGTAAGGTGTTGCGGTGAAGTCGATTTTAATCGTCGGCCCCGGAGGGGTGGGATCTCTTTTGGCTTTTTACGCCACCCAAAATGGCAAAGCGGTTTATCTGCTTGGAAAAAGCCTCAAATCCGATCAAGAAAAGATTTCCCGCGGAATTTTATTTCAAGAAGTCTCCGGAAAAAAATTTAAGATTTCTCGCAATCTTTTTTGCGCTAGAGATTTTAATTTTCGCCTTCCCATCTCAGCCGCGTTTTTTTGCGTCAAAAACGCCGATGCCGCACAAGCGGCGAAGGCGGCTTTAAAGTATCTGCCTGCGGAGGTTCCGGTCGTCTTTCTGCAAAATGGTTTGGATCATCCGGCGCTTATCCGCAAAATTTTTGATTCTAAAAATGTCGTCATTGGCACGTGTTACGCCGCGGCGGAAAAAACTCTTTCGGGAATGGTGATTCATCATGGCGGGCGGGATATTGTCTTGGCTCAAAACCAAGACAATAGACAGGCGGTTCAGGGCGTTGCCTCCTTGCTTTCGGAAGATGGATGGGAGGTTTCCATGGAAAACGACGAAGGAAAAATGTTGTGGAAAAAACTTTGCCTTAATGCCACGGTCAACCCCTTGGGCGCTTTGGCCAAGGCCAGTAATGGCGAAATCGGCTCATCCATCGAACTGCGGATGATTGCCGAACAAATAATGAAAGAATCTCTTTTGGTCGCCAGAGCCTGCGGACAAAAGATATCTCAAACAGATATGAAACGCCGCTTGGAGGGAATTTGCCAAGCCAACTCGCAGCAAAGAAATTCGACCCTCCAAGATATTGAACGAGGGAAAAAAACGGAGATCCGGCAAATTTTAAATCCCATTCTTCTTGAGGCCAAGCGGCGGAAAATTGAAATACCGGTTTTAAGGAGAATCGCTAGAATGATTTTCCGGTTGGAGGATTATGTCTGCAAAAATTTTTGATGGCCGCGCTTTTTCAGAAAAAATTTACGAAAGCCTTAAAGATCGAATTAAAAAACTAAAAGCCCGCGGAATTGTCCCAGGGCTTGCGATTTTTTCGACCCAAGGCGCGCTTGAGGCGGAATCTTTTGTCCGCTCCAAAATCAGGGATTCAGAAAAAATTGGAATTATGTGCCGCTCCGTTAAATTGAGTCCATCAATTAGGCCCCAAACATATACTCGGGCAATTGCGGATGCGCTCAAGGATAAAAAAATCCATGCGCTCATTTTGATTAAACCGTTTCCCGTCGGAATGGATATTAAGGAATTGGAAAGTTTGACTCCGGAAAAAGACGCGGAAGGCTTGAGCCCGGCTCATTTTGGCCGCCTCTTCGGAGCCCGAGATTTTAATGAAATTAAAGAGAAGCGTCTAATCGTTCCAGCGACGGCGCTGGCGATTGCCGAAATCGTGAAAAAACTAGTTTTTCCCCTTAAAGGCAAAAAGGCCTTGGTGATTGGCCGCTCCAACATCGTTGGAAATCCCGCCGCGCATCTCTTGACGATGATGGACTTGACGGTGACCTTGGCCCATTCAAAGACCAGGGATTTGAAAAAAGAGGTGGGGCAATCCGATATCGTGGTTTCCGCGGTGGGGAGTCCCGGTTTAATTCAAGGTTCCTGGATCAAAAAAGGATCTATCGTCATCGACGCGGGAACCAGCGTCGTTCAAGGGAAATTAACCGGCGATGTTGATTTTAATGGAGCGCTTAAAAAAGCGGCATGGGTTACTCCCGTTCCAGGAGGGGTGGGGCCGGTGACGACGGCGTGTCTGCTAAGAAATGTCGTCTTCTTAGCCGAGCGGGCTCTTCAAAAGTAAGGCGCGTTTGGCTTGGTATTCCACTTGTGCGCAGGCGACCACAGCCGCAGTCTCGGCCCTGAGGATATGTTCCCCAAGACTAAAGGGTTTGACGTTTTTTCTAAGAAAAAGATCGACTTCTTTTTCTGAAAATCCGCCCTCGGGCCCGATCCAAAGATTGATGGTGAGAGGCTGAAAATTGAGATTTGTAAAGACGGACTCAAGGTCAAATTTCCGGTCTTGCTTATGTCTTAATTTCTCCCAGGCGAATAGCGAGACCTCGCCCTTTAAGTCTTGACTGAGAATTTCGTCCAAGCCGCGGGGATCATTGAGTGCGGGAATTGAGTTGCGTTCGGATTGCTTGACCGCGCTGAGGATCACTTTTTCCCAGCGCTCCATTTTCCGCGGATAATCTTCTTTTTTTAATGTGATTGCCGAATAATCGGTTAAAACAGGCATAAAAGCGGCGACCCCGATTTCAGTTCCTTTTTCAAGAACCTCTTCCCAGGCCTGGGTTTTAAGAATAGAAGCGTAGAGATTGATCTTGATGGAAGGTTCTTTGAACGGCCAGCGCTTGAGAATAGAACCCTTAATTAAATCTTCTCCAATTTCCTCGATCAGTCCTTCGATTTTTGTCCCCGCCGGATCTAAACACAAAATCTTATCTCCGGCCTTATAACGGAGAACCCTTAGGGCGTGTCCTGCCTCGGGGCCTAGGAGAGTAAAGCAGTTTTCTTGAGGCGGAATCTTTTGGTCAAGCCGGAATTGCGGCATTCGCTTTTAAGATTTAATGTTTAAAGAAACTTTTAAAAATTCCGCCATTGGAATCATGTCCGGAGTCCGAATCTTTTGAACCGGAGGAGTCGTCCTGGGGATGTTCTGTCTTTTGAAATTCTTCCAAGAGTTCTTGCTGCCGAGGCGTCAAATGGCGGGGAATTTCAATTTTAATTTTGACGAGAAGATCTCCTCTTCCGCGTCCATGAAGTTTCGGCATTCCTTTTTCTCTGACCCTAAATAGAGCGCCGTTTTGGGTTCCGGCGGGTATCTTGATTTTTGTTTTCTCGCCGTCTATCGTGGCGACATCGGCGGTCGTTCCTAAAGCGGCTTCGGCGATTCCTAAAACTCTTTCGGTCGTCAAATCATCTTCGTTTCGTTCAAAACGCGGATCGGATTTGATGCGGACTAGAACATAGAGGTCTCCCGGGCTTGAACCCTTGCTTCCGGCTTCCCCTTCTCCGCTGATTCGCAGCGTCGCCCCGTCATAGATCCCGGGCGGAATCTTGACCTTGAGGCTGGCGCGTTTGTGGATTCTTCCCGAACCCCGGCATTCCGGGCAGGGATGTTCGATGACTTGGCCTTCTCCACCGCAGGCGGGGCAGGGCTGTCGCATCGAAAAAAATCCTTGTGAAAATTGAACGTAACCCGAGCCGCGGCACTGGGAGCATTTTCTGGTTCCGGAAACCCCGCCCTTAGCTCCGGTTCCTTTGCAGGTAGAGCAGGTTTCCGCGCGCTCAAACTCCAGCGGAATCTGAGTTCCCGAAAAGGCTTCATCGAGGTCGATATGGACCTCATATTTTAGATCCCCGCCGCGTCTCCTTTGTCTTCCCGAGCCGCCTCCTCCGCTAAACAGGTTTTCAAAGAGATCTCCAAAAACCTCATTGACGTCTACTCCCGCGCCGCCAAAAGGGTTGCCGGAACTCTGTCCCTGCGCCCCGGAAACGCCCGCTTCTCCGAAACGGTCGTAGAGCGAGCGTTTCTCCGGGTTGGACAGGGTTTCATATGCGGAATTGATTTTCCGAAATTTTTCCTCGGACTCCTTATTTCCCGGATTTTTGTCAGGGTGGTATTTCATCGCCAGTTTCCTGAACGCGGATTTAATTTCCGCTTCCGAAGCGTTTCGGGCGACGCCGAGAGTTTCGTAATAATCTTCCGCCATAATTTTTCCGTTATGCTTTAACTATTTCTTGTCCTCAACCACTTCGGCGTCGACGACTTCGTCTTTTTTGTCCGAGTCCTTGGAATCCGAAGTGCCCGAGGGTTTTTGAGACGCTTCGGCCTTATAGATTTCCTCGGCCAATTTGTGAGAAGCCTTGAGGAGCTCGTCTTTGGCCTTGTTGATGGCCGTCAAGTCGTCGGATTTAAGGGATTCTTTGAGTTCGGAGACGGCGCGGTCGATAGCGGTCCTCTCGTCCTGAGAGACCTTATCTCCATGCTCTTTGAGAGCCTTTTCGGCCGAGAAGAGAACGGAATCGGCCTCGTTTTTCGCCTGCACTTTTTCCTTGAATTTCTTGTCCTCATCCGAGAACTGTTCGGCTTGTTTGACGAACTTTTCTATATCTTCTTTCGAGAGTTTGTTGGGAGCCGAGATCGTGATGTGATGGGCTTTTTTCGTTCCCAAATCCTCTGCCTTGACGTTTAAAATGCCGTTGGCGTCTATCGAGAAGCTGACCTTGATCTGCGGCACTCCGCGGGGTGCCGGGGGAATTCCGTCGAGATCGAATTTTCCCAAAGAGACGTTGTCAGAGGCTTTGGGGCGCTCTCCTTGGAGAACATGGACCGTGACCGCCGGCTGATTGTCCGCTGCGGTGGAAAAGACCTGAGATTTTTCTACCGGGATCGTCGTGTTTCTCTCGATTAAGGGGGTCAGCACTCCGCCCAAGGTTTCAATTCCCAGGGTTAGCGGAGTGACGTCCAAAAGAAGAACGTCCTTGACCTCTCCGGTTAAAACCGCGGCTTGAACCGCGGCTCCGGTGGCGACGCATTCCATGGGGTCAACCCCTCTTTCCACCTTCCGCCCGATATAATCCTCGACGAATTTCTGGACGATGGGCATTCGGGTCGGGCCGCCCACCAGGATAATGCGGGAAATATCCGAGGTCTTTAGTTTTCCGTCGTTTAAGGCCTGGTCAATGGATTGTTTGCAGCGCTTGACGATAGGTTCGACCAAGGATTCAAGCTTTGAGCGCGTGAATTTCATCGTCAGATGTTTCGGGGTATTGTCCACGGCGGTGAGATAAGGTAGATTGATATCGGTCTCGAAGGTGCTGGAGAGTTCGATTTTCGCTTTTTCCGCCGCCTCCCGAACTCTTTGCACCGCCATCGGATCTTTTCGGAAGTCAACGCCGGTTTCTTTTTTAAATTCGCCGGCGATGTATTCAATCAGGGCGTTGTCCATGTCGGTTCCGCCCAGTTGGGTGTCTCCGGAAGTGGAAACGACCTCGAATACTCCTCCGCCAAAGTCCATGATGGTGACATCCAGCGTTCCGCCGCCGAGGTCAAAGACCATGATTTTTTCGTCTTTCCCTTTTTTGTCCACGCCGTAAGCCAGACAAGCCGCGGTCGGCTCGTTAATGATGCGGACGACTTCAAGCCCCGCGATCGTCCCGGCGTCCTTGGTGGCTTGCCTTTGATTGTCGTTAAAATAAGCCGGCACGGTGATGACGGCCTTTTCAACCTTGTCGCCCAAAAACGCTTCCGCGTCTCTTTTCACTTTTTGCAAGAGAAACGCGGATAGCTGTTGAGGGGTATATTCTTTTCCGTCGGGAGCTTTGTATTTATGATCGGTCCCCATTTTCCTCTTGAAGGCCATAAAGGTCCCTTCGGGGTTCGCCACGGCTTGCCGCCGGGCGGGTTCTCCGATCAGAAGCTGTCCGTCTTTCGCGAAAGCGACATAAGAAGGAAACGCTTTTCCGCCGACGGAAGTTCCCTCCGCCGATGGAATAATGGTGGCTTTCCCTCCTTCGGTCACGGCCGCAGCCGTGTTAGACGTCCCTAAATCAATTCCAATAATTTTGCTCATATCATTTCTCCTTCGCTTCTTCTTTTTTCGCGTTCCGCGCGATGCGAACCTTGGCGGTGCGCAAAACGCGGCCGGCGATTAAATATCCCGGTTCGAAGACTTCAACGACCGTTCCGTCCTCGACTCCCGGCTTCTCAACAGTGCCAAGCACTTCATGGGTCAGTGGGTCAAAAGGCTTGTTGAGGGCCTCGATTGCGCTGATCCCTTCTTCTTTAAAAATTTTTTCAAACTCCTTAAATATTCCTTCCATTCCTTTCGACAATTCCGATTCCGCATGGGAGTTTTGAATTTCCTCATGAGCTTTCTTCAAGAGATCATAGAGCGGAATAAAACGCGAGAGAATATCCATGCGGCCCAATTTATAGAGTTCCGGCTTTTCGCGGTCGACGCGCTTGCGATAGTTGTCAAACTCGGCGCGAATTTTAAGCATCTGCTCGTAATAATTGGGAGTTTGGGCCGCGGCTTCCGACTCTATTTTCTTTTCGCCTTCGGTTTTTAATTCTTCCGGCGAGACAGGTTCGTTCATGATTCAACTTCCTCCCAAGCTTTTAAATAGGAAGAAATCCGTTCGCTGAGATAGTCGACCAGACTCATCATTTTTGGATATTCCATGCGCTTGGATCCTAAAATTCCCAAAACCCCGACCGGCCGCCCGCGATAGTCATAGGTTTGGGTAATGAGGCTTAAGCCGGAGAGTTCCGGGATTCCCGTCTCGTCTCCGATTTTAACCCGCGGCCTTGTGAGAGAGCGAGAGGGGCGTAGGACTTCTTCCTTGTCCATTTCGCGTTCCAAGAGGGCCGCGAAGGTTTTTTTCTCGGTCAACATTCTCATTAAGCGCTGGAGAGTATGGATGTCTCCGATGTCGGAGGCGTGAGCGAGCATTTGATCTACGCCCTCGACATAGAGAGTGTCGGGCTCATTTAAAGAGGCGACTCGGTCAAAGAGCCCGGTGACCAAAGAGCGCATCGATTCGAAATCCTTTTCAAGTTCCCTGAGCTCGCTGAGAATTGTCGCCTGAACATCCTTAATTTTAAGGCCGCGGGCGCGCTCATTTAAAAATCGGTTGATCAGAGAGAGTTGTTGTTCCGTGGGCTCGAAAGAAATTCGTATGGGCCAGTGGCGAATAAACCCGGCGTCCGAGACCATGATGGCCAGAATATTAGGGCCGCCCATCGGAACTAATTCCAGGCGCTTAAGGGTTAATTCCTGGGTGGGAACGGAGAAAACAAATCCGGTTCCTTGAGAAATATGGGATAGAAGTTTTGAGGTTTCGATTAAGAGGGTGTCTATCTCGGCGGTGCGGCGGCTATATTCTTGTTCTATTCTTTCTTTTTCGGAAGAGGCCAGGCGCTGGATTTCAACCAGATAATCGACATAAAAGCGGTAACCCTTGTCGGTGGGCTCTCTTCCCGAGGAAGAATGCGGCTGTTTGAGAAAGCCTTCGTCTTCTAATTCTTGGAGAATATTTCGCACCGTGGCGCTCGAGAGATTGATTCCGGACTCTTTCGATATAATAGAGGAAGAGACGGGTTTTGAATTCTTGATGTAATAGTGGATGACCCACTGCAACAAATCCCGTTTTCTCTTCTCGGCGACCTTGGGTTGAAGTTGTCTCATAATTCTAAATTAGCAGTTTACTATATTGACTGCTAATAATATTATAACCGCAAATTTTGAGAGCTGTCAAGGGGTCCCTTGACAAAAATCGCCTTTCCCTCTACACTAAGTCCATGCCCTTATTAAAGAGGAAAATAATCGCGGGAGCCTTTTTGAGTCTCTTGCCTTATTTTGCTTTCGCGATTCCCGATCATGGGAAAATCGTTTGGAAGTTTTCGGAAAAAGAACCTTGCGTTTTTAACCATAAAGACGGGGCTCCCTACGACAATGACATTCTCGTCTGTTACTACATGTTGGCTAATTTAAAAGATCCGGTCGCGCAGTTTAACCATCTTCCCACGGAAGCGTCGCAAAAAGAGTTTTTGCGCATGGTTTCATCTAAATCTGATCCCGCTTTTGCGCGTTTAGCGAAAAAAGAGAGGATGATTTTAAGTGCAAATGATCCTAAAAATATCTCGAGCGATACGCCTCTCGGAGTTGAACTCCATATCCTGATGATGATGGAGCAGCGGGTTTTAAAAGACGGCAAAAAGGCGTGCGGGCCTTTTCTTTGGCCCAAGGCTGAGGATGATTCCTATTTATATAAAACCAATGGCGAGTGGCCCAAAACCTGGCGTCCCTGCATGAACCCATTTTATGCGCGCTGGAGCGTTTTAAATCAAAAGGCCCAAGAACTCCAATCAGAAGAAGTGAGTCAAACGCAAAAGAAAGTTCAAAGCCTCTTGTCTAAAATCAAAGGGTTTAAGACCGGGACGGTCTCTGTCGCGCAAACCTCCGCTCAGTCTTGGGCGATGATCAATCAAGGAGAGGTTGTCGAAAGCCGCAACGGCAAAGAGTTGCCGAATCTCTTGCGCCATTTTGTTTCGGATCAAAAATCTTCTCGCCCGCCCAAGCCTCACCCCTTGTCGGAATTGGAGTATCGCCAGCGCGGATACTTTAATCGCGGATACGCGGAGGGAATGGAACGCCTCAAAGATGACGCTCTTTTGAGCTTGTCGCATTCCTTGGGGTTAAGCCATACCGTCGGAAATCCTCAAGAAAAAGCCAAAAATATCATCTATCAAAAAGGAGGCACTTGTGCGGTCGAGGCCCAGTATGAAGTCTTAAAATCCTACGGTCAAAACGTGACCCCCAAGGGCTTGGCCGAAGAAGCTTTTAAAAAAGGGTATTATTCCGAGGTGCAATTAAAATCTGGGGAATTAATAGGTGGAACTTTCTCCGGTAACGATGGGAAATTGCTTCGGGATCATGGACTCAATATCAAGGTCTTTTCTCCGACGGGGAAACCCGCCGCGGCCTCGGTTCGGAGCGCGGAATTGGGGCAAGCCATTGAGAAAAATGGCGGCGCCTTGGTCGGGGTTGAAGCCGGACGCCTGTGGAATGACCCAAGTTCATCGGGAGGACATCAAATATTGGTGACCGGAGAAGAAGTCTCCAATAAAAATGCCCAGGTTTTAGGTTATTATATCAACGATACTGGAACGGGAGAGGCCGCGCGTTTTGTTCCCAAAAAAGATTTTGATCGTGCTTGGCGTGCTCACGGGTATGAATTGGTCGTGTTTAATGAGACAACAAAAAAATAGCCGCTTCCTTTTTTTAGCCTTGCTTCTTTCTTTGGGGGCTTGCAAAAATAGTGGCTACTGGATGGACCGCTTGGATAAGACGCAACTCAGCCAAGCGGAAAATAAATTGCGTTTTGAGTCGAGTTGCTCTCACGTGATTCCCGAGGAGTTTTCGCGTTCTATTCCTATTCCTTTCAAAATTAAAAAAGGCGGCGAGACGGGATTTAAGGTTTTGTTTTACCCCGTCGTGATGGAATCCGGAATTCCCTCGATGGCGGCCTCGCCCTTGGTTGAGGGAATTTTTTCGCTTGACGGTTCTGTTGCAGATCACTGCATTACGACGGCGGAAGAAAAAGGACAGGTTTTAAGACGCGCCGCTCCGGCGGGAATTTCAATGGTTTCCTATTATAGAGGAAAAAGCTTTCTCTATGAAAATCTCGAAAAAATTGCGCCGCTTTATTTTTCCGGCGCTCCTCTTAATGATAAAAATTTAAAGAACATTCAGACGTTCGTCCAAGAATTTAAACTCGTCTCCGAGCCCGGTCTGTGGGCGAATTATTACCGCTTGAGCCCCGAGTTTTGGAAATGGATTAAGCAGAATGGCCAGTCTCTTCCCGGCCCCCCGCCCTTGCAATAACTGGTAAAATCCCATTATGTCCGAACCGGAATATACAAGGAGGGAATTTTTTTCATATTCGGGCCAAAAAGCTCTTGAGATAGCGCGCGCCGCTTTGGAGGCCCTTCGGGAAGCCCGCGGCAAAAAAGATGAAAAGAATTTTTTAGGGGAAGCGAAAAAGGAATGGGTCAGACCTCCCGGAGCTCTTGAAGAAAAATCTTTTTTAGAAAAATGTACTCGCTGCGGCGATTGTCTCAAGGCATGTCCGCCCTTGGTCTTGCGGGCTCTCGGGCCGGAGTGGGGAGAAAATCTGGAGGGCACTCCTTCTCTGTGGCCCCGAGAAAGAGCGTGCTTGATGTGCGAGGATTTCCCCTGTATTGCCTCTTGTCCGGAAGGAGCTCTCAGTCGAGAACCCAATCAAATACCGCGCCTGGGTTTGGCCGTTGTCGACGAAAACCGCTGCGTCCTTAAAGACCATCAACCTTGCCGCGAATGCGAAAAGGCGTGTCCAAAAGAGTTTAAATCCGTTTTTGTGGATTTAGCTGTCAACAGGGTCTCCATAGACGTAAAAACTTGCGTGGGTTGCGGACTTTGTGCTGAAATATGTCCGGCCCAAGCGATTGGGATTAAGATTGTGAAATGAAAGTTTTAGGAAAGATTTTTCAGATAGCAGGACTACTCTTCGTCGTTCTTGCGGTTTCCCTGTCTCAAGCGCAGGCGGCTCAGAAAAAGGCATCTTCAAACCCGGCCTCTTTGCAATCTCCCCAGATTTCTCAACCCGCTCCCGATGCGATGAATTCTCCGATCGGTTTTAGGGTCAAGACCCCGGATGAAGAAACCGGAATTTCTTGGATCGGGATGGGAATCGCCTTTTTCCTCATTGTCGGAGGCCTTCTTTTCTGGGCCAACGACGTCCAGAGTTTTGCCGGAATTTTGTTTGTGCTAGGGCTTTTCGCCGGTTTCTTGGCTTCGGGGCAAAGGCATTATTACCATTATTTCGCCAATAACCAGGGATATGCCCCGCAACAGCCGATTTCCTATCCCCATGTCCTTCACGCCGGAAAATTGAAAATCGCCTGCCTTTATTGTCATTACAACGCCGAAAAATCCGACGTGGCTTCTATTCCTTCCGTCAATGTTTGCATGAATTGTCATAGTTTAGTCCGCAGCGCGACTGGGGATTCCGGCCCGAACCCGGAAATTTCAAAGCTGGTCAAGGCTTGGGAGTCCCGGGATTCCAATGCCCCTAGCCCCGTGGTTTGGGAGCGCGTCAATAAACTCCCTTCTTTTGTCCGATTTAGTCACCGTATTCATGTCGCGAATGGAATTGCCTGCCAGGAATGCCATGGACCTATTCAGACGATGACTCGGGTGCGCCAAGCCGCTCCGCTCAACATGGGCTGGTGCATCAACTGTCACCGTCTGACGAAAAAAGAAGCCCCGGCGCACTGGAAACATGCCGGCGGTCCCTTGGATTGTATTGTATGCCATCATTAAAAGAGAAGAAACTTGAGACGGCTTTAAAAACCGGGTTAACCCGGAGCGATTTTTTAAAAACCATGGGCGTCGGCCTTGCGGCCTTGGGTGGGGCCTGCGATTGGAGATGGCCGCATGCCAAAGCGGTTCCTGAAATTGATCGCCCGGAAGGAGTCACTCCCGGCGTCGCTCGTTGGCAGGCTTCCACCTGCGGCGGTTGCTCGGCTTCCTGCGGGGCCTTGGTTAAGATTCGGGACGGCCGTCCGATTAAAATGGAAGGCCTTAAGAAACACCCACTTTCTCAAGGCGGATTGTGCGCCCGCGGACAGGCGACCCTTTTGGATCTTTACGACGCCGGGAGACTCCAAGATCCCTTGATCAATGGCAAAAAAGCGACCTGGGCCGATTGGGATAAAGCCGTTGTCGCAAAAATTAAAGCCTTACACGGAAAACCGGTGCGCCTGGTCACCCAAACCCTTCCCAATCCATCTCTCAATGCGGCGATTGCGGAATTTCTGAGCGCTTATCCCTCGGTCAAACATGTAGTCTATGACCCGATTTCAAGTTCCGCTATTTTAGACGCTCATCAAAAGACCCATGGAAAGCGGGTCCTTCCGCATTATCAATTCGCTAATGCCAAGGCGATTGTCGGTTTTGACGCGGATTTCTTGGGAACCTGGATTTCTCCAGTTGAGTTCGCGGCCGATTGGGCCAAAGGCCGCGTTCCCACCTCCGGGAGCCCGAAGATGTCGCGCCATATTCATTTTGAGCCGCGCGTTTCCTTAACGGGATCAAATGCCGATCTAAGAGTTCCGATTAAGCCTTCCGAGGAATACTCGACCATCTCATCGGTGGCAATCCGTTTAGCGAAGATTTTAGGCGTTCCCGTGCCCCATGTTGGAGAGGTTTCCACCACCGCTTCTCCGGAATCCTTGGATCAAGCCGCCCAGATTCTTGCGCAACACAAAAAAGAAAGCTTGGTCGTCAGCGGATCGAGCGATTTATCGGTCCAGATTTTGGTCAACTGGATGAACTCGGTGTTGGGAAATTACGGAAACACCTTGGATATCCAGAAGCCCTCCCAGGTTCGCGCGGGAAGCGAAATGGCGATGGAGGAATTTGTTAAAGAGGCGATTTCCGGAAAAATCGCGGGCGTTATTTTCGCCCAAGCCAATCCGGTTTATGATCATCCTCTCGGGCAGAAATTAGCCAAGGCTTTGTCCAAGATGGAGTGGACGGTGTCTCTTTCCAATCGTTTGGATGAAACCTCTTCTCATGTCTCTTTTGTCGCGGCCGATTCCCATCCTCTTGAGAGTTGGGGGGATGCCGAACCCGTTCCCGGAGTGATCACCATTGTCCAGCCCGCGATTAGGCCGCTTTTTAATAGCCGGCCGGCGCTGGAGACCTTACTCTCTTTGGCCGGAAAGACCCAGAGCGCATATGATTTTGTCCGCTCTTACTGGAAGACCCATCTGTTTCCAAAACAGAAAGCTTCCCATAACTTCGATCATTTCTGGGACAGCTCTTTGGAATCGGGATTTGCGCTTTATCAAGCGTCTTTACTGCCCCACTCCACGTTTTCCTCTTCCTCCTTGTTAGGGCTCAAAAATTCGCGTCATCGGGCGAAAAACGGGGAATTTGAATTTGTCTCATATGCGCCGGTGAACCTTTATGATGGGCATCAAGCCTTTAATCCGTGGTTGGAAGAATTGCCGGATCCGGTGACTCGCGTGTCGTGGGAAAACTATGTGCAATTTTCTCCTAGCGACGCCAAGAGTTTGGGAATTACCGAGGGGCGCATGGTTCGCGTCAGCGACGGCAAAAATTCTTTTGAGATTCCGGCCCAGATTCAATTGGGAATGCCGGAAGGGGTGGTGGCCGCGGCTTTAGGATATGGGCGCATTACCGCCGATGATATTGCCGCCAATTATCCAATTACGAAAATTAAATTTTTCCCCGTTGAGATCGCGAAACTTTATACCGCCAACGTTTATCCGTTTTTAAATTCGAGTTCGGTTTCCTTGGCGGCGGGAAGCGAGATGCATCCCTTGGCGAAGATTCAGCGGTATGATTTCCAGAAAGATCCCTATCTTCAGGAAAGCCGACACGCTTTAAGAGAAGAGACCTTGGAAGAATACGCCAAGAACGCTTCGGGAGGCGGGAGTTCTTCGGATTCCTCCTCAGGCGATGGTCTGTGGTCCAAACACGATTATCCCGGCCACAAATGGGCGATGTCTGTCGATTTAAACCGCTGTAGCGGTTGCGCCGCTTGCGTGATCGCTTGCCAGGCCGAAAACAATATTCCGACCGTCGGAAAATCCGAAGTACGGAAGAGTCGCGACATGTATTGGCTTCGCATTGACCGCTATTATTCAGGTTCTGAGACCAATGCCCCCGCTAATCCTACGGTTGCGTTTCAGCCCATGACTTGTCAGCAATGCGATAACGCGCCTTGCGAGACGGTTTGCCCGGTTGCGGCGACGACCCATTCCTCGGAAGGGATCAACATGCAGACTTATAACCGCTGCGTGGGAACCCGCTACTGCGAAAACAACTGTCCGTATAAGGTGCGCCGTTTTAACTGGTTTGATTATGACCGCGACGACGCGGTCCAAGATTTGGTTTTAAATCCCGATGTCACCGTCAGGCAGCGCGGTGTCATGGAAAAATGCAACTTCTGCTATCAAAGAATCCGCGATGTCGAGATTACTTCTCAGATCGAAAATCGAAAAATTCATGACGGAGAAGTTCAGCCGGCCTGCGTGCAAAGCTGCCCTACGCAAGCCCTTTCCTTTGGCGATATCAATGATTCTAATTCTCAAGTGGCCGCAAAAGCGGTTTCTTCCCGGGCCTATCGGGCCTTGGAAGAATTAGGGGTGAAGCCTTCGATTTACTATCAGACCAAGGTGAGGAATGTAAAGTCATGACCAGCGCGACGGCGACTAGCGAGATATTGCGTCCGCCCCTTGTTGAAGGCGGAAAGACCTATGGGCAAATTACCGATGATATCTGCGCCCCGATGGAAAAACGCCCGCCGTTGGGGTGGTTTTTGGCTTTCGCAGTATCGGGCGCGGCTCTTTTGTGGGGCGTCATCATGGTCACCGATCTTATTTGGACCGGGGTTGGCACTTGGGGACTCAACAAAACCGTTTCTTGGGGTTTTGCGATCACCAATTTCGTCTTTTGGGTCGGTATCGGTCATGCCGGGACCCTGATTTCAGCCATTCTTCTTTTGTTTCGCCAAAAATGGCGAACGGCCATTAACCGCTCGGCCGAAGCGATGACTATTTTTGCCGTCATGTGCGCGGGTCTCAATCCGCTTCTCCATATGGGCCGCATTTGGAGAGGTCTTTATTGGCTGTTCCCTTATTATCCCAATACGATGGGGCCATTGTTTGTTAATTTTCGTTCTCCTCTTTTGTGGGATGTGTTCGCGGTCAGTACCTACCTGACAATCTCGCTTTTGTTTTGGTACATGGGTCTTTTGCCGGATTTAGCCACCGCGGCCGCCCATGCCAAGGGCGCTATTCGCCGCTTTATATTTAGGACTTTAAGCCTCGGTTGGAGCGGATCGGCCCGGACATGGATGCAGCATGAAAAGGCTTCTCTTCTTTTGGCGGGGCTGGCGACTCCCTTGGTTTTGTCGGTCCATACGGTCGTGAGCATGGATTTTGCCTGCGCCCTTGTCCCTGGGTGGCATTCGACGATTTTCCCGCCGTTCTTTGTCACTGGAGCTATTTTTTCCGGTTTCGCGATGGTGTTGACCTTGTTGACCTTGTCGAGGGAATTCCTCGGTTTTCAAGACTACATCACCCTTAAACATATTGATGCCATGTGCAAGGTCACCCTGTTTACCTCGATGATCGTGGGCCTTGCCTACGCCACGGAAGCCTTGATTGGCTGGTATAGCGCCAACACCTTTGAGCGGTTTTTCTTTATCAATAGCGCCGTTGGCCCTTATCACTACTGCTACTGGACTATGATATTCTGCAACGTGGTGACGCCGCAGTTTCTGTGGTTTAAGAAAATTCGCCGCACTCCTGCGGTGGTTTTTGTGATTTCGATTTTCATCAATATCGGAATGTGGCTGGAGCGCTTTAACATCATTGTCATTGGCCTTCACCGCGATTTCTTGACTTCCAGCTGGACCATGTATAAGCCGACCTACGTCGACTGGGGCCTCTTTATAGGGCTCTTCGGCCTTTTCTTTACCTGTTTCCTTTTGTTTTCAAGGTCGCTTCCGATGATCGCGATGAGCGAAATCAAGCACGTTCTTTCTTCTGAAAAACATGGAGATAAGCAACATGCCTAATAAAAATTTGGTCGGCGTTTTCGAATCGGACGAAAAGATGATTCGCGCGGCCCAAAAGGCCAAGGAGTCCGGTTTTCCCGCTCTTGACGCCTACACTCCCTTTCCGATCCATGGGATTGACGAGATATTGGCTTTGAAGCCCTCTTTTTTGCCAAAAGTTTGTTTTGTCGGCGGAGCCACCGGGCTTTTGACGGCTTTTACTCTTCAATACTGGGTCCACGCGGTTTATTGGCCTATGAATATCGGGGGTAAATCTTTTACGGCGTATCCCGCCATGGTTCCCATTTGTTTTGAATTGACAGTTCTTTTCGCTGGAGTTTCGACTTTTTTTGGTTTTCTTTTTTCCCGGGGAATGCATCCGTTCAAAACCAGCCCTTTCTGGGGACTTCAAACGGAAAACGATAAATTCGCCCTCGTTTTTGAGCTCGATTCGGAAGAAAAAGCCGATAAAGTCTCCAAACTTTTGAACCAAGAAGGGGCTCTCGAAATTAGAGAGATTAACGCATGAAAAAGATTCGTCCGCTATCCTTGATTCCCGCCGCTCTTTTGGCCGGTGTTTGTGGGGGATATTTAATCGTCGCGCGCCGAAACTTCAATAAGCCCAATATACGGCTGTTCACGTTTGAAGATATGGTAAACACGGTCGCCGATCAAACCCAAAGCCCTAATGCTGTTTTACCCCATGGCCAGACCGATCAGCCTCCGGTCCCCCATACCGTTCCGCACAATAAGAAGATTTTGTGGTATTTGGAATCTCTCAAAAAAGGGCCGACCGCCTTTGACAACATGAAAGATCCCTTTAAGAGAAGTTATGCGGTGATGCAGCGCGGAAGATTCGTGTTTGAGACCTTTTGCTTTCCCTGCCACGGCCAATATGGAACCGGAGACGGCCCGGTGGCCAAGGTTTTCCCGCCCTTTCAGTTTTCCGCAGCTACCGCCGCTGAAAAGTTAAGCGAAGGCCAGATTTTCGGCATTATCACCTTTGGCAAGCCGCCGATGCCGTCCTATGCGGCTCAGATATCGCCAGACGATCGCTGGAAAGTGGCTCTCTATGTGAAAGATTTGGCGCATTATCAAGCGCAAAAAGATGCCGCCGAAGATGCCGAAGAAGCCAAAGAAAAAGCTTCAGCCCCAGCTCCGTCTTCAAACAGCGGTAGCGGCGGAGGAGACAGTTTCTAAACTCCCATGGAAAATTCAAAAAGTTTTTTGAGTAGCGCCGAAAAGACTCTTTGCCGTGCCTTTATTTTGCTCGGCGTTTTAGCCTTGGGCTGGACTTTTCATAAGGCGCCTCAAAGGGCTTGGGCCAATATTTTGATCGATAATTTCTATTTCTTGTCTTTAAGCCTTTCCGCCGCCGTTTTTGTTTCCGCCCTGTATTTGACCAAGGCTGGTTGGGCGGTCGCGTTTCGGAGAATCCCCGAAGCCATTACATCCTACCTTCCTTATGGAATTGCAATCGCGACCATTTCTCTTTTTACAGGGATTAAAAGCCTTTATTTTTGGACGACCCCGCAAGGCGCGGCCAACCCCAACGTGATGGCCAAAGCCATTTTTCTCAACTGGAAAGCCCTTGTTTCCGTGTCTTTAGCGGCTTTTGCCATCTGGATGTTTTTTGTCCGCAAGCTCATTTCTAATTCTCGCTTGCAAGATGAGGAAAGAGATATCGCCCGCACCTTGAAAAATCGCGGCGTGGCCGCGGCCTATGTAGTGACTTTCGCGCTCAGTTATTCCCTGATTGCGATTTACTGGATTATGTCTCTTGAGCCGCTATGGTTTAGCACCCTTTATCCTTGGTTTGTATTCGCGGGAATGTTTGTCAACGGCTTTGCCTCGACCATCCTCCTTCTTTTATGGCTTCAGAAGAAAGACTACTATAAAGATATTGGCACCGCCCATTACCATGATATCGGAAAAATGTTGTTTGCCTTTAGCATTTTCTGGGTCTATTTGTGGTTTTCCCAGTATATGCTTATTTGGTATGAAAATATTCCCGAAGAAGTCACCCATTTTACCTTGCGCTCCATCGGCTCTTGGAGCTATGTCTTCTGGCCGAACGTGGTGCTCAACTGGCTTTTGCCTTTCTTGATTCTTTTGAGCGTTGCGGGAAAGAAAAACCCGAAGACTCTTTTCTTGGCCGCTTTGATCTCTTTTACCGGGCATTGGACCGATCTTTATCTCCTAATTATGCCGCCCCTTGAAAAGTCGGGTCCGGTTTACGGGCTTCCTGAATTCTTCATTTTCGGCGGCTTTATCGCGCTTTTCGTGTTAGTTTTTGAGAACGCCTTTAGGCGCGCTAAACCCTATCCCGTGGGCGATCCTCTTCTCAAGGAAAGCCTGGCCCTTCACGAATAAAAATCGGCGCCCCGCCTTTTTATAGAATTTGGACATCAGCCAAGGGTCTCTCTTAGAAAAAACGGTTCGCCGCTTACAAGCTCAAAAAATTTTAGAAATATTTTTTGAAGCGGGGGCGGCCTTTGTTATTGGCCTATTTCTTTTTTTATCCATCGGGTTATTGTTGGATCATGGGCTGATTTTGCCCGCGCTTGTTCGCCAGGTCTATTGGGCGTCGGGGGGCTTGGTTTTGTTGTGGGTGTTGTGGAAATATTTATGGGTTCCCTGCCTTTATTTTTCGACCTTGGAGCTATTAACCGACGCGGAAAATCTTTTTCCGAAACTTTCCCTTCATCTTAAATCCGCCTGGGAACTCTCGAAAGGACAAACTCCGCGCTTTCACTCTCAAGCCCTTGAGAAAGCTCATCTGGAAAAAACCGAGCAAATACTCAAAGAGTCGCCCGCTATTTTTTTCCCTTTTAAACACTCACTTCGCGCTTTGGCTATATGCCTATTTATCTCTCTGTTGTTGGGTATTGTGGCGAGCCGTAATAGCGGGAGTTTGAATCGGGTTTTGTGGCCGTGGAGCCTTCAAAATTTATCGAAAGATGTGATGATTTCTCCCGGAGACGCTCTGGTCGATTGGGGAAAATCGCTAGAGATTCAGGTTTCCTGGAAAAAATCTTCGCTGGTTTTTAGGGATTATCAAAAGCTTAAAATCCAGGTTGAAACTCCCCACGGGTTTGAGAGCGTTCCGTGGGATTCTCAGAGCCCCCAAAATGCAGTTCTTAAATTTTCGGATATCCATTCTCCGCTGAAATACCGCCTTGAGTTTCACGGGGCGAGGACCCGGATTTATTCGATCGTTCCGAACCTTCGGCCGCATCTTTTATCCATTGAGGCCAGAACCAAAAACGTCGATTCCGACTGGAACCCCTGGGTTGAGAATTCAACCATGGATGTTTTATCGGGGCATATTCTTGAGATTCGGGGAGAACCCAATCAAAACTTAAAGCGAGCTTCGATTATTTTTAAAAATAGGCGGCGATCGGCGCATATGAATCGAATGGCCGACGGCGATTACCTTGCGAAATTTTTGGTTTTGGGAGATATGGTTTTAAAATTTGATTTGGAATCGGAAAAAGGAGAGAAAAACGAAGGGAGTTCAAGATATTGGATTCAAGCTCGCCCGGATTTGCCGCCGACAGTCCAAATTCTCTATCCCCCATATCCGGTGGAAGGCTCTGAGTCCGATTCTCTTCCGGTTTCATATATGGCGCAAGATGATGGAGGTCTTGTCCAAATTTCATTGTCTTTGAGTTCCCCGGGCGGAAAACCTCGGGAGTGGGTTATCGAGAATCTGGACAACGCTAAAGAATTTTACGGCGATTATTCTTTGAATTTTACCCAGCTTCCCGTGGGATTAAGCGAATTGAGAATTAAGGCTGTAGATAACGCCGCGCCCGCTCATGTTTCTTATTCCGCCCCGGTTAAGATTAAAGTCATTGATTTTACGCGCTTAAGACGCCAAATTAAAAAAGCCTGGAAAGAAACTCAAAAGTCTTTGTCTCAACTCGCCGATTCTGAAAACAAGGTTCTCTCCGCGCTTAAGGAGAACGCCTTAAAAGCGCAAAAACAGGCGGCTCTCTCTAAAGCCGCCGCTGATAACGCTCTTGAGAAGATGGATCAGTTGCGGCAGGCTTTAAGCCGCGATCCTTATCTTAACTCCGCGCTTGAGTCGTCTTTGTCTTCGCTTAGAAAGCGCTTGGGGAAAAAATTCTCGGAAGATTTTGCCCGCGCGGGAAAAAATATGCAAGCGGGAAATTCCCAAAAAGCGGCGGAAAAACACAAAAAAATTCTCGATTCAGCCCAAAAGGTCAACCGGTTTTTGGCCCAAGCCGAAAAACTAGAAGACTTGGAGGATGCCGCTCTTTCCGCCTCCCAAATGAAAAATCAAGCTTCGGACCTCTCATCTCGTTTAGACCGGATGTCCCGGGGAAAAAATATTTCCAAATCCCGCGAAGAGGAAATCCAAAAAGATATTTCTTCTCTGAAAAAAGAGATAGCCAAGTTCGCCCAAAAAATGGCGCAGATTCCCCATGCGCAAGGAAAATCAAATTCATCCCAGATTCCTTTTCCGCTGGAAGACGCTCAAAATTCCTTGGATCGTTTATCGAAGGCTTTGGCTTCGGGAGATTATCAAAAGGCCGCTCAAATCGCGCGGGAGTTGGAGCGGGAAATGGGAGAGATGAAATCCGCGATGTCGGCCATGGCTCAAAATTCGGTTTTTTCATCCGAAATGGAAAAAGCCGCCCGCGAAATGGCCAAAGCCCGGCAGAGTTTGTCTGAGGCTATACAAAAAGAGCGCTCGGTTAAGCAGGAGACGGAATGGTTGGAAAAAGGCCGGATTCAAAATCAAATCTCGAAAGAAAAAGAGCTTTTAGCGCGGCTGGCCAAGATGCAGGGCGTTTTAGTGTCTTCCGCGGCGTCCTACGGGGAGAAATTTCCTCCCTTTATTTTAAATGAGATGAAACAAGTTAAGTCCCGGTTAGAAAGCGGCAGCGCTGGAAATTCAGTGGGGCGGCTGATCCGGATTTCAAGTTCGCTTCGCCAGTCCAAAGTATTTAATCCGCGATTTCCCTGGGACTATTTCGCCGGCGGAGAAGATAAAATCCGAAAGATGCTGGAAAAGGGCGTTCCTGAAATTTTAGCGGAACCCCAAAAATCCCAGGCCGAGGCCCAAAATCAGGAAGAGGCCAAGAACGCGGCTAAGTCCGCTTTAAAGGAGTTAAAAACTCTTGGAGTGACGGTTCAAATTCCAGAATCCTCGATGGAAAACTTGTCCTCCGCTATTTCTGATGAGAAATCGGCCCAAGAAGATTTGACCCAGGGCCGCTCCCAGGGCGCTTTAACAAAAGAAGAAAACGCTTTGTCCCGGCTCAGCCAAGGCCTCAATTCGCTCGATCAATCGCTTAACTCTCAGCAATCCTTTCAAGCCTCGTTGATGGACAGTTTTGGCGGGCTTTCAAGCCTGCGCATGTTCGGCGGCGCTTCCTTGGGCGAAGGCGCTGGCGCTCGGATGAATCTAGTGCCCCTTCCGGCTCCAAAAGATTATCGGCCGCTTAGAAAGATGCGGCGCGAAATAGAAAAATCAATGGGGCAAAAAGCCCCGCCCAAGTATCAGGGTTTGTTTAAGGATTATTTGCGGAGAATCGCGCAATGAGACCAAAATTAAAAATTCCGCCAAAGGCGAAAAAACTCTTGTCTCAGTTGTCACAAGAGGCGAAAAAAAGAGGAGCGCTGCTTTATCTGGTCGGCGGCGCCGTTCGGGATTTCGCCTTGGGGCGTTCAACCCGGGATCTCGATTTTACGGTAGAGGGAGATCCCGCGCCCCTGGTCCATTTTTGCGCGAAACTCATTGATGCCAAGCCCGTTCCGTTTGATTCGTTTGGAACCTGGAGACTTGTTGGCGGTAAGGACTGGGATATTGATTTTGCGACGACAAGAAAAGAAGAATATCCCACTCCCGCTTGTCTTCCGCTTGTCAAAACTCCCGCTTCCATCCTTGAGGATCTTAAGCGGCGGGATTTTACGATTAACGCGATGGCCCTGCGTCTTGGGGGCGAAAAATTCTCGGATTTGATCGACCCTTTTCATGGGCTTGACGATATGATGAAGGGGGAAATTCAAATTCTTCATTCCGAGAGTTTTCGCGATGACCCGACGCGCGTGTTTCGCGCCGCGAGATACGCCGGAAGGCTCGATTTCAAATGTTCGGAAGATATTGTCCGCCTCTCTTTTGAAGCGCTCAAAGCGGGATATCCCCAAAAACTTTCTCGTCATCGGCTTGGTTCGGAATTTTTGAAGATCCTTTCCGAACAAAATCCCAATCCAATCTTAAATCAGCTTCGGAATTGGGGTTATCTTGATCTCATTGACCCGAGATTATCCTCTCTTTCATGGCCCGATTGGGAGGGCCTTACAGAATACGAGCGCTTGGGCGTTTTGGCCTTTTCCTTGAAAGAAAAGGCCGAGGAATTTCTCGCATCATTGCCTATAGACCGCCATGCGTCGGGGGATATCCTTTCGGCTCTTAAAATCGCGATAGAAAAATCCTCGCCTAAAGAAAATCCCCCGAAACTCTCCAAAGAAATTCTTGAGTTTCTTTTTCCGGAATT